>CAZWVS010000134.1:0-5575 GCA_964636935.1 uncultured Clostridiaceae bacterium | reverse complement strand
TTTCGGCAGCCGCGCGCAACAAAGTGTACCCCTGCGCGTATGAAACGATTTTTGAAAGATAAAGGGCGTTTTTCAAGTCTTCCACGAATTCTTCGATATCGCCGTCAAGCCGCGTTTTTGGTCCTGTCAGGGTTTTTGAAGCAACAACCCTTTCCTCTTTCATGGCGCTTAGGCATCTTGCGAAAACCGCTTCCGCAATCAGGGTCAGGGGCACGCCTTCGTTAAGCGCGGATATCCCCGTCCATTTTCCGGTCCCCTTCTGGCCCGCCGTATCCAGTATTTTTTCAACCAGGGGCTCGCCGTTTTCATCCTTGAAATCCATTATGTCTCTCGTTATCTCTATGAGGTACGAGTCCAGCTCCCCTTCGTTCCATTTAGCAAAGACATCGTGCATTTTTTGGTTGTCGAAACCCAGCATCACCTTCATAAGCTGATAGGATTCGCATATCAGCTGCATGTCGCCGTATTCGATCCCGTTGTGGACCATTTTTACAAAATGTCCGGCTCCGTTGTCGCCCACCCAGTCGCAACAGGGCGACCCGTCTTCGACCTTTGCGGCAATGGACTGGAATATGTCCTTGACATGGGGCCACGCTTCTTTAGATCCGCCCGGCATTATGCTGGGACCTTTCAACGCGCCTTCTTCCCCGCCGGAAACACCGGTTCCTATGTATAAAAGACCGGCTTCTTCGACTTTTGCCGTGCGCCTTATTGTGTCCTGATAATTCGAATTGCCTCCGTCGATTATGATGTCCTTCTTGTCAAGCAGCGGTATCAAATTGTCTATAATGGTGTCGACTGCGTTGCCCGCCTTTACCATGAGCATGACTTTTCTGGGCTTCTTCAGACTGTTGACAAGCTCGCTGATTTCATATGTGCCTTTTATGTTCTTGCCGGCGGCCCGTCCCTCTATGAATTTAGTGACCTTCTCTCCGGTCCTGTTGTACACCGCCACGGAAAACCCCTTGCTCTCCATGTTAAGAACAAGGTTTTCGCCCATCACGGCAAGTCCTATCAAACCTATATCATATTTCTTCATAACAAAACTCCTCTACTTTTTCCAGGGCGGTGTGTCGGGAAGGTATTCGTCGAACTCCCGTATGAGCCTCTCCTCGTATTCGCCCTTGTATTCACCTTTTATAAACTTATCATAAGCCTCTTCAAGGAACCTTTTCCAGGATTCCTGTTCATCGCCCGGGTTTATGGGATAGAACAGTATGCCGTTTGACTTCGCAGCCTTCAAGTCCCCCGGGGCGTCGCCGATCATAAGCATCTTGTCCTTGTCATATCCCTTTTTGGCTGCAATCTGAAGATGCTCCTTCTTTGTGCCCATTTCCTGGCCGGCTATCACCTTTGCATATCCGTCGATGCCATGTTCCTTCCATTCCCTTTTCAAAGCTTCCTCGGGGGTCGCCGATACGACTATGACATCGCAATCCTTGGTGATTTTTTCAAGGCTTTCCTTTAAATAAGGGAACGGTGGCACGTTCATTACAGTATCCGCCACGGTTTCGTTGACAGACATCGACCAGTCCAATGTCTTTTTCATCAAGTCGGTGGGGTTTTCAAGAACGTACTTTTCCAAAGCCGGGTTTCCCAGTTTGGTTTCTGTTTCCACCCAGTTCCTAAGCTCACCTATTTCCGGAATCTCAAATCCCCTCTCTATGCATGCTTTTCTTTCGGCAAGCAATTCCATTACCTTGATAAGCGCCGGGAATCTGTTTATGCCCCTCCATTTTGAATAGAGGTTGACGAATTCCGCCGCCTCCCTTGCATACTTGGAAACGGGTTGCAGATCCCAATATTTGATTATGTTGGGTATGAAACACTCCTTGTGTTTTATCTCCATGGTGTCGAAGGCGCATCCGTCGCTGTCGATTCCGATTAAAAAGTCCTTTTCCCTTTTCATGTCATAAAGTTCTTGTGCGGGGTTTGTCATTCCTTATCTCCTTTCATAGGCCGCGGGCACATATCCTGCGAGTTTCTTTTCCGCAAAAACAGGTTTGAGCCTGGCAAATCTCATTATGTTCCCTTCAAGCGGCACCTTGACCCATTCGCCGCCGATAAGGGGCTGTGCGTATTCCATGAAGTCATCCGCCACATCCGTGTTCCTGTCGCATATCCACTGTTTCGGGAACGTCCTTTCAGAGTTTGCAACAAGATTCAGGGTCACCTTGTCATAATAGACCGAATATCCCGGCCCCGGATTTCTCAGTATGGTGGACATGTAGCCACCACCGTCTTTCATTGCTATTTCCACCGCTTTCCTTCCGAGCATGTACGCTTCTTCCAGATCCACGGTAGAAGCGAAGTTTATGGAGCTCCTCTGGTCCGTGCCTGGGACCTGGCATCTGGCCGAGCCCCTGGCGGAAAGGCCTTTCTCATTAAGATAGTTTGTAACCATCTGTGCAACGGTTGTCTGACTTGCGCTGAAATTCGTATGCCCGAAGGAATCGCGTATTTCACCGATGTCCCCAACATCCATTCCTTCGCTCACAACCACTATCGCCCTTCCCCTGTCTTTTAGCATCCGGTTCACATTGTCATAAAGCTCCTCGATCCCAAGGCCGGACTCCGCCATATATATTTGGAGGGGCATGTCCCTGCCGGGATCACCGAGCCTTGCCGCGGCGGGTATGTATCCTATCTTCCTGCCCATGGTCTGGAGCACGAGCACCGGGTCCGAAGGCGACGAGCCCCTGTTCTCCTCATTGGCGTTTTGTATGTACGAAGCCCAGTATCTGGCTACGCTGCCGTAACCCGGCGTATGGTCTATAAGCTTGAATTCACTGTCGCCCACATCATTGTCTATTGTTTTGGGAACACCCGTCGCAACAAGGTCCAACCCCTTGTCCGCTGCAAGGGCGGCTATCTTGTCCGCCGTGTCCATGGAATCGTTTCCTCCTATATAGAAGAAATACCCTATATTGTGCGCTTTGAAAACATCCACAATCCTTTCAAAGTCCTTCTCGCTGTCTTTTTTCAGCTTGTATCTGCATGTGCCTATGGAACCGGCGGCCGGAGTCGTTTCCAGAAGGGAAATCTCTTTTTTATCCTGAACCGATATGTTTAAAAGCTCCTCTTTCAATATGCCCTCGATACCGTGGTATCCCGCATATATTTCACCTGCATCCCCATATTCCCAAAGACATTCAATCACGCCTCTTAGGGAATTGTTTATGACGGGGGTCGGCCCCCCGGATTGGGATATTACAACATTTTTCTTCAAAGCCATAACCTCCTTGATTTACCGCCTATAACCTACAAATAGAAATTCTAACATACTTGCGCCGACGTGTTTTTGCATTTATTCCGATTTTCTGTTCATTTGGGACTTTTTGAATTGTCTTCATAATCGCTTTTCGCCCTTTGGATGAACACATACACAATAAGCGGCGCATTGATTGCAAGCAAAACCCCTGCCATTATTTTTATAAACATGGATGTGGAATAGGGTATCAACACAAAATACGCAACAAGGAATATTATATATGCAATTGAATAGAATACAGGCAGTCTCATTTTTTTCGGCATTTGCAAAAACCCGCTTTCTCAACTCATGTCGCCAAACCCAGGCGCGCCGTCCGTCGTCACACCACGGATGCGAATTCCTCCAGGAACTCCTTGAACATCTGCATGCCCGCTTCTATGGGTTCGGGACTGGAAAGATCCACGCCCGCCTTCGCAAGGGCATCAAGGGGATACAGGCTGTCGCCGGCTTTGAGAAATTCGATGTACCTGTCCACAGCCTGTCCGCCTTCCGTTTCAATCATCTTGACAATTGCCGCGGCGGCTGAAAATCCCGTGGCGTATTTATAAACATAGAAGCTCCTGTAGAAATGCGGGATCCTGCTCCACTCGTATTTTATCCTGTCGTCCACGTCGCAGGCTTCCCCATAGTAGTTTTTATTGAGTTTTTTGTATATGTCGCACAAGTCGTCCGCCGAAAGCGGCCTTCCCCCTCCGAAGCTTGCGTGAACATCCCGTTCAAACTCAGCAAACATGGTCTGCCTGAACACTGTTCCTCTGAAAGTTTCGAGAAAATGGTTGGCTAGATACGCTTTTTCTTTTTCATCGTCGGTGTTGTTGATCATGTATTTAAGCAAAAGTATTTCGTTGACAGTCGAGGCGACTTCCGCGACAAATATCTTATAACCGGCGTATATATACGGTTGTGTGGCAGTGGAATAATACGTATGGAGCGAGTGCCCCATTTCGTGGGCAAGAGTAAACACATTATCGAGCGTCCCCTGATAGTTCAAAAGCACAAAGGGATGCGACAGATAGGTGCCCCATGAATATGCCCCGCTTGTTTTTCCCTTGTTCTCATAGACATCGATCCATCCCGAGTCGAAACCTTTTTTCAATATCCCGACATATTCGTCCCCAAGCGTGCAAAGCCCTTCCGCTACAATATTGCGGCCTTGCTCGAATTCATATTTTTTATCACCGGTGTCGACCAGCGGGACATACAGGTCATACATTCCTATCTTATCGAGTCCCAGCACCCTGGCCCTGGTTTTTACATATTTGTGCAGAAGATGAAGGTTGTCATTTATGGTGTCCACCAGGTTGCCGTATACCTGCACGTCGACGTTGTCCTCATCCAAAGACGCTTCCAGGCTTGATGAATACCCCCTGGCTTCGGAAAAGAACCTCGCCGCTTTTATTTCACCCGCGTAAGATGCGGCCAGGGTGTTCACATAGCTGCCGTAGGTGTCGTACATGGCTTCATAGGCCGCTTTTCTTACATCCCTGTCCCTGCTTTCCATGAATGTTATGTATCTGCCTTTTGTCAGCTCGGTTTTCTCACCTTTTTCATCCGATATTTCGGGGAATTTGATGTCCGCATTGTTGAACATGGAAAAAATCTCACCGGAAGCAGAAGCCACCTCTGCGCTTTTGGCGAGCAGTTTTTCCTCCTTCACCGAAAGGGTGTGTTTCTTTTTTCGCAGGATCTCGTCCAGGAACTTCCTGTATTTGCCCAATCGGCTGTCATCGACCGTTTCTTCGGGGAGCGCCAGGATTTCCGGTTCCATATATGATGCCGCCGCGCCGGCCTTTACGGCAAGTTCGCGCGCACGGCTGAACAAAACCTGATAATGGGAATTCGAGTTGTCTTCATCCATCCTCATCTTGGCATATGTGAAAAGGTTTTCCACCAGGCAGGAAGCTTCTTCATAACTTTTCAGGCATTTCAACAGGGCTCCCTCATCTCCCAGTCTGCCCTGCATGCCGGCTATGCTCCCGCACAACACACCTGCTTTTTCAAAGTCTTTTTCAAAGGCCTCCTCGGTTTCGTAGATGTCTTCGAGCCTCCATTTATACTTATCGTCTATTTCATGTCTTTCGGGAAGTTTATTCATGAATTCATCTCCTTTTGGGTTATTTTCCAGACTGTTATTTATATTATACAATAAATCCCATTCGATTTCCGCAGACAATGCCTCATCCGTTATCATCTTTTCGACAAAAAAAAAGCTGTTGAAACAAATCAACAGCCTCTTTCCATTATTCATTGCGATTAATATTCGTATAAGGTCACTTTTCCAAGTTTGGTGTTGGCTTCGTCTAT
>CAZWVS010000133.1:0-5645 GCA_964636935.1 uncultured Clostridiaceae bacterium | reverse complement strand
TGTTCGGATTGGTGAGCATCAGTCCGGCAATATCGTCCCCGGCAAGCTTTTTAAGCTCATCCACATCCACCATCCCATGCTTGTTGGATTTGACCTGCACAACATCGAACCCCGCCACCGCGGCCGAAGCCGGATTTGTGCCATGGGCCGAATCGGGACATATGATTTTCGTCCTGTTGTAATCCCCCCTTTTATGATGATATGCCTTTATTATCATCAGCCCGGTCATCTCCCCGTGGGCTCCCGCCGAAGGTTGAAGGCAAATGCTGTGCATGCCGGTTATTTCGCTCAGCATTTCCTGCAGTGAATGCATGAGCTTTAAAGCCCCCTGTGCCGTTTTTTCGGGTTGCAGCGGGTGCAGGGCGGTGAATCCTTCCAATGAAGCAAGTTTTTCATTTATCTTCGGATTGTATTTCATGGTACAGGATCCAAGGGGGTAGAATCCGGAATCCACACTGAAGTTTTCATGGCTGAGCCTGGTGTAGTGCCTTACCACATCCAGTTCGCTGACTTCCGGAAGCCTTGCAGGCTTTTCCCTTAAATATTTTTTCGGAAATAACTCATCGGCGCTCTTTTCATTTATTTCGGTACGGGGAAGTCCCAATGCGCGCCTGTCTTTTCTGCTTATTTCAAAAATCAGTTTGCTCATGTAACCTCACCTGCCCTTTCAACAAATTCGTCTATTTCATTTTTTGTCCGTTTTTCAGTGACAGCTACAAGCCATCCGCCTTCCATCCCCGGGCATGCCCGTGAAAGGTCGAGCCCCCCCAGAAACCCACTGTCCAAAAGGCTTTCATTTATTTCTCCAACATCGGCATCCGCCTTCACCGCAAATTCCTTGAAAAACGGCTTGTCGAACATCTGGTGGAACCGTCCCGTCCCTATCAGTCTGTCATATGCATATCTTGCATTGTTCGCACACCGAAGCGCCGCCTCCGCAAGTCCTTTCTTACCTGCTGCGGCCATATATATCGTGGCCGCAAGGGCGTTGAGGGCGTGGTTCGAGCATATGTTGGAGGTTGCCTTTTCACGCCTTATATGCTGCTCCCTGGCTTGAAGTGTGAGTACATATCCTATGTTGTTGTCCGCATCGACTGTCTGTCCGACGATTCTTCCGGGCATTTTCCTTATATGCTTTCCGCTGGCCGCGAAAAATCCTAGATGCGGTCCTCCGAAACCCATCGGGTTCCCCATGCCCTGGGCATCGCCGACAGTGAAATCGGCGCCGCACTCGCCCGGAGGTTTCAATATGGAAAGCGCCATCAAATCGGTATTGACAATAAAAACAGCATCCTTTTCCTTAGCGATTTCGCCTGTCCTGTCCAGATCCTCCACTATTCCGAAAAAATTGGGAGACTGGACACATATGGCGGCCGTATCTTCATCACACATCCTATGCATCGCTTCATAATCCGTCTCGCCGTTGTCAAGAGGAATTTCCTCTATCACTACATCGCGTCCGCCCAGATATGTTTCAATGACTTTTCTTGTGTCGGGATTTACGGAAGCCGATACCAATAGCCTGTTCTTTTTCCTTGCGTTTAAAACCGCTATGGCACAGGCTTCGGCGGTAGAGCTGGCGCCGTCATACATTGACGCGTTGGACGCCTCCATACCGGTAAGCTCGCACACCATTGTCTGGTATTCGAATATGGCCTGAAGCATCCCCTGGCTCACTTCAGCCTGATACGGGGTGTATGCAGTATAGAACTCGGACCTTGAAACAAGGGCTCCGACAACAGCCGGGATATAGTGGTCATAGGCGCCCGCGCCCAGAAAACATATGAAGTCATCAGCGGTTTTGTTGCTTTTAGCAAGGTTTTTCATATGAACCTCAAGCTCCCGTTCGCTCATCGGCTTTGGAATATCCAGATGCTTTTTTATTCTCAGATACTCAGGGATAACCGAAAATAGCCCGTCTATGCTTTCAATCCCGATTTTCCCAAGCATGTGTTTTTTTTCATCTTCTGTGTTTGGAAGATATTTATGCATTTATTATTCCTCGTTTTCACTGTAGTCCTCATATTCCCCTTTGCTCATCAATGTGTCAAGTTCCGTTTCGTCGCTCATTTTTATTTTAAATATCCATGCGCTGTAAGGATCTTCATTAATGAGTTCCGGGGCGTCTTCGAGTTCTTCGTTGACCTCGATAATGGTGCCGGACAAAGGCGTGTATACATCCGCGGCGGTCTTTACGGATTCCACCGAGCTGATAACCTCGTCTTTTTCAACCTTGGAATCGACTTCCGGCAGCTCGACATAAACTATGTCCCCCAGCTGCAGTTGCGCATAATCGGTTATGCCCACAATAGCCACATCCCCTTCGACACCGGCCCATTCATGATCCTTTGAATACTTGAGATCAGATTCATTCATTTTTTATTCCTCCTTTTTTGTATTTCGTTTATAAAATGGTTTCTTCACTATGACCGCTTTGACTTTTTTACTGCGTATCCCTATTAGTATCCGGTTCCCCGGAACCGCATGCTTTGTATCCACAAACGCCAGACCTATGTTTTTCGACAGGGTGGGGCTTGGCGATCCGCTTGTCACAAACCCTATTTCTTCATCGTTTTCGCTGAACACGGCATACCCGTGTCTGGCTATCCCCCTGTCCTCCATCTCGAAAGCCGCTATCTTCCCGGCCGGGCCGGCTTCATACTCCTCTTTAAGCGCTTGTTTTCCTATATATTCCCCGTCCCCGGGTTTTACAAAATGTTTCAAACCCGCCTGTATGGGGGTGATTTCGGGTGAAAGCTCATTGCCGTAAAGAGGAAGACAGCTTTCAAGTCTCAGTGTGTCCCTTGCGCCAAGTCCGCAGGCCTTAATCCGATTCCCGCCTTCTTCCATTAGCAGTCTGAATACATACTCGGCCTTCTGCGGGTTAAGATATATTTCAAAACCGTCCTCACCCGTGTATCCGGTCCTTGACACGAGGGCTCCGGCGTCACCTATATTCACATTATCATAAAACTTGAAAAACCCCATCTCTTTCAAATCCCTGTCAGTCAACGGATCAAGTATTTTTTCTGCTTCGGGGCCTTGAACTGCAATCTGCGCGTATTGATCTGAAAGGTTTTCCACTTCGACATCGAATCCCTCCTGGTTTTTGGAAATCCATTCATAGTCTTTTTCGATATTGGATGCGTTTACAACAATGAGAATCTTTTCATTGTTGAAACAATATGCCAAGACATCGTCGACACAACCGCCGTTTTCATAACACATCGGCGAATAAACTATTCCCCCATGCTTTATTTTCGATAAATCGTTGGTGAGCAGGTAATCTGCATAATTCAGGGCGTCTTTGCCAATCAGCATTATCTCCCCCATATGGGATACGTCGAATAGTCCGGCGGACTCCCTCACATGGTTGTGCTCATTGATAATCCCCGTATACTGCACCGGCATGATCCAGCCGGCGAATTCAGTCATTTTTGCACCAAGGTCGACATGAGTGTCGTATAGCGGTGTTTTCATCATTGCGGCCCCCTTTTAAAGACAACAAAACAATCCTGCCGTCTTCTCCGTTGCTTAACCTGAGAGTTTCTACCGCGGTATTGCCCCTTCGGTGCCTTTCGGCTTTTCAGAGATACGTCCCCGCACGGTCCTTTTGCCTGAAAGATTCATGTGTTTTCCCGGCAGAAAACACACTTACTTCTTCGGTCTTCCTTTTGGAAATCTCCCGTGCGGATCATCCGTCTTTTTTTATGCCTTCATTATATAAGAATAAATGTTGCCGCTCAACACAAGCCGCGCCATTTTTACGAATTTTCGTAAACTTCCTTCATTGCCTCAACGCAATAGTCAAGATCCTCATAGGTAAGCGCGTCGGAAACCTGCATTCTTATTCTTGCGGTGCCTTCAGGGACAACGGGGTATCCGAATCCGGTTACGAACACACCTTTTTTTAGCATCTCATCCGCCATGCGTATCGCAGTTGCGGTTTCCCCCACTATTATAGGCACTATTGCGCTGTCGCCTTCAAGCGGGCTGAGGCCGGCGTTTTTCAGTTCTTTTCTAAGATATGCCGTCTTTTTCATCAGCGATTCGACTATGTCCGGGTTAGTTTCAAGATATTCAATTGCCTCGATGGCCATGGCCGCTATTACAGGGGGAAGTGAATTTGAGAAAAGCGACGGTCTGGAAGCCTGTATGCATAGGTCGATAACTTCTTTTTTAGCTGCCGCGAAACCTCCTCCCGCGCCGCCGAGAGCCTTGCCGTAGGTCCCTGTTATTATATCGGCCTGGCCGTGCATTCCGTAATGTTCAAGAGTTCCTCTTCCCGTTTTGCCCAACACACCGGTTGCATGGGATTCATCGACCATTACCAATGCTTCATATCTATCTGCGAGCTTTTTGATTTCGGGAAGTTTTGCAAGATCCCCCTCCATTGAAAAGACACCGTCGGTTATTATAAGCTTTGTGGAATATTCGTCCGCATCCTTCAGTGTTTTCTCAAGGTCATCCATGTCGGAATGCTTAAATACGAAACGCTTTACTTTTTTGCTTGCAAGCCTGCAGCCGTCAATTATGCTGGCATGGTTGAGCTCGTCGCTTATGATGCAGTCCCCCTCGCCTACCAACACGGGAATCACCGCTGTGTTTGCATTCCAGCAGGATGTATATGAAAGCGATGCCTCCATTCCGAGAAACTCCGCCGTCTTCTCCTCAAGCCGCCTGTGTATGTCGAAGGTGCCGCATATGAATCTCACACTTGCCGCGCCCACCCCGTACTTGTCCAAGGCATTCTTTCCGGCTTTTACAATTTCCTTCTTGTCACTTAACCCAAGATAGTTGTTTGAGCAGAGCACAATTACCTCGTCATATTCTTCAATGACCGACTTGTTGGACACGGGACCCTTCAGGTATCTGTACTCTTTATATTTGCCCGCGTTTTTCATCTCCTCCAAGGTTTCATTCACTTTTTTGTAAAACCCTTTACTCATACGAAACACTCCTTTCAAATTTCTGCAAACCAACTCCCGTCGGTTTCTTATCAATCTATTTCCAGTCCTCCGCCCGCTTCAAAATACCTCTCCGTTCCGTCATTGAACCTTATCCTCCAGCTCATGACGGCGGTCTCCCCCTGCGGGTCGTTTATCCTATAGCCGGAGGATATGCTTTGTATGGTCGCGCTCCCCTCTTCGCTTCTGGTTATGTTGGCCATAAGCACTGTGCCTATCGATATCCCATCTTCACCGAGGGACCGGTGGCTTTCAATATCCCTGTACATTATATCGGCCCTTGTCACTCCGCCCGATCCGACTTCCATGTCGATATATATGTCAAAATAATAATTTCCCGAATTGTCGGTGTAAACAAATCTGAATTTGTATAAACCCGCAGCTTTTTCAACAGCAGAATCCAGCACGAAGTCGTCCCTGTTCAAACTGACCGACTCTATGAATTCGCCTGCCTTGTTTTCCGCCTGCAACCTTGAGTTTTCATTTGCCGGGTTCTCTTCATATCCCGTATTCCTATATACCAGAAGGCCGGAGGATTCCTCTATGTTGACATCCCCGTTCAGTTTTGTTTCAATTAGTTCAATCGATTGTTCGTTGAATTTGTTGCCTCCCAGCACGGCGGTCGACGCATTTATTTCATATTCAGGAATCCCGCATTCAAGGTTTATTTCCCTCTGC
>CAZWVS010000132.1:0-5656 GCA_964636935.1 uncultured Clostridiaceae bacterium | reverse complement strand
ACCGCCGACATGGAAAAAGGCGAACTGCCATCCGACTTTGTGGAATATGAAGATGAGAAATTGACCAATATCATAAAATTGATAGCAAGGACAATGCACGGGTCGCTGTTGGATATGGCCCAGCTTACAATGAACATGTCCTTTGACGCTTCCGCTTTGATGAATCTTAGGAAAAGCGTTAAAAACGCAGCCGAAGACTCAAACCTTCCCAACATAACCCTTAACGACATGATCATATACGCAACAGCGAAGACGCTTGTGAAACACAAGGGTCTTAATGCCCATTTCGACGGGGAGACATTAAGGCGTTACAACACGGTCCATATGGGTGTGGCCGTCGATACGGACAGGGGGCTCATGGTCCCGACGATATATTACAGCGACATGATGACACTAGGACAGATAAGCGAAAAGACAAAAGAGCTTGCGACCAAGAGCAAAGCCGGCAACATAAGTCCGGATTTGCTAAAAGGTGGGACGTTTACCATAACAACCCTCGGTTCGCTGGGGGTCGAGTCCTTCACGCCGGTTATCAATCCACCGCAGACGGCGATTCTGGGAGTCTGTGGAATAACCACCGGAATAAGGGAGAAAGACGGTAAAATAACAACTTATCCGTCCATGGGGCTTTCCCTTACAATCGACCACAGGATAGTGGACGGCGCGCCAGCAGCGAGATTCTTAAAGGATTTATGCAATAATCTTGAAGACTTCGCGCTGTTATTGTTGAAATAGAAATGAATCAGGAGGATTACATGATATATGATTTAATGATTATCGGCGGTGGACCCGCGGGTTACATAGCCGCTGAAAGAGCCGGCCACGAAGGCTTGAAAGTTGCTCTTTTTGAAAAAAACAAAGTCGGGGGCGTATGCCTCAATGAAGGATGCATACCTTCCAAAGCGTTTCTCTATTCCGCGAAGATTTACGATTATGCCAAAACCGGCGGGAAATACGGTGTCACTTTCAAAGAGGCGAGTCTTGATCAGAAAACCGTAATCAAGAGAAAAAATAAAGTGGTGAAGACACTTGTCACCGGTGTGACAGGGGCCCTGAAAAAGAACAAGGTCGAACTTGTAAATGGAAAAGCATATATAAAAGGAAGAAGCGAACAGGGGTTTGAAATCACATGCAATGAAGAATCCTATACAGGTAAAAGGATTATGATATGCACGGGTTCGGTTCCCATGATGCCCCCGATAGACGGGCTTAAGGAAGGCCATGAAAAAGGCTTCATACTGACAAACCGCGAAATTCTCGACCTCGAAGAAATCCCCGAAAAACTTGTCGTGGTAGGCGGCGGGATAATAGGGCTTGAGATGGCCTCATATTATAACAGCGCGGGCAGCGAAGTTCTAATAGTGGAGATGCTTGACAGGATCGGCGGGATGACCGACCGGCAGATTTCGGGAATCCTGATGAAAAATTATGAGAAAAAGGGCATAGAATTCAATCTCGGCGCAAAAGTCACCGGTTTTAAAAAAGATTCGGTCATCTTCGAAAAAGAAGGAAAAAGCACGGAGGTGAAAGCCGACAAGGTGCTTCTAAGCATAGGAAGAAGACCATTGACACAGGATCTGGGACTTGAAAACATCAATGTTGAAACAAATGAACGCGGGGCCATACTGACCGACGACAAGGGAAGGACGAATGTCGCGGAAGTATATGCGGCAGGCGACGTAAACGGCAGATCGATGCTTGCGCACACAGCATATAGGGAAGCCGAAGTGTGCGTAAACAACATACTCGGTAAAAAGGACAGAATGAGGTACGAAGGCGTCGCATCGGTGATATACACCAATCCGGAAGTCGCATCCGTGGGCGAGACCGAGGAAACCGCCAGGGAAAAGGGAATAGAATTCGAGAGTGTTGAAACCAGCATGAGATTCTCGGGCCGGTACATTGCTGAAAACGAAGGCGGCGACGGCATATGCAAACTCCTAGTGGATAAAAAATACAGGAAAATCATCGGTGTATCCGCCATAGGCAATTACACCAGTGAACTCATATATGGCGCAGCCATGATGATAGAAATGGAAATGACCGTGGAAGACGCAAGGGAGATTGTTTTCCCCCACCCCACTGTCAGCGAAGTGATAAGGGAAGCATTGTTTGCTATATAGAAAGGAGCTATAAATGCCTAAAACACAATATATCGATCCAAATGAGGTAAGAAAAAGCGGAAAAATAAAATACAAGGACACTCCGGTCAACAGTTATTCAAAAACTGTCGAGGATGAAAAGAAGAATTTCAAAAAACAAGATTTCCTGAGAATTTACAGGGACATGTCCATAGTAAGGGAATTCGAAGAAATGCTTAACGCCATCAAGACAACGGGACAGTACAACGGGATAGAATACAATCATCCGGGCCCGGCGCATTTGTCAATAGGACAGGAGGCTTCATCCGTCGGACAGGCGTATCTGCTTGACGAAAACGACTATATTTTCGGATCCCACAGAAGCCATGGTGAAATACTGGCAAAGGGGTTGTCGGCAATAGAAAAACTGTCGGATGAAAAACTCATGAAAATCATGGAGTCATATTTCGACGGCTCAATATTGAAAATAGTGCAGAATAAACAGGAGACTGTCAAAGAACTCGCGCGCGACTTTTTGATATACGGGACCCTTGCGGAGATTTTCGCCAGGGAGACCGGATTCCACAAAGGCCTGGGTGGCTCCATGCACGCCTTCTTCACACCCTTCGGCATTTATCCGAACAACGCCATCGTGGGCGGCTCGGCGGACATAGCGACAGGAGCGGCCCTTTATAAAAAGGTCAACAGGAAAGAGGGAATAGTAATAGCGAACATCGGGGACGCGTCGCTTGGATGCGGACCTGTATGGGAGGGAATGTGCTTCTCCACAATGGACCAGTTCAAGAAACTGTGGGAAGGTGAATATAAGGGCGGACTGCCCCTCATGTTCAATTTCTTCAACAACCAGTACGGAATGGGCGGACAGACAGCAGGGGAAACAATGGGACAGGAAATCCTTGCACGTTTCGGAGCAGGCGTAAATGAAGAGCAGATGCATTCTGAAAGAGTCGACGGATACAACCCGCTGGCCGTAATAGATGCGATAAGAAGGAAAAAGAAAATACTTGAAGATAAAAAAGGCCCCGTCCTGCTGGACACACTCACATACAGATTCTCGGGTCACTCGCCTTCGGACGCGTCCGCTTACAGGACCAAAGAGGAAATTGAAGCCTGGATGGAACAGGATTCATTGATTTCATATAGGAAATCGCTTGTCGGAGCGGATGTGGCCGATGATAATGAATTTGATGAAATATTGGACAAGACACGTGAAATAGTCACAAAAATCTGCAAGATGGCTTCAAGCGAGGAAATTTCACCCAGGATGGACCTTGTTGCAAAAAAAGATTCCATAGAAAAACTGATGTTTTCAAATCAAAAGGTTGAAAAAATGGAAGACGGCGAAGCCCAGGTGAACATGCCTTATGAAGAAAACCCGCGGGCCATACAGATAAGCAAAAAGGAAAGATACGCCTTTAAAGACGGTAAACCCGTATCCAAAAACAGGGTTTTCCAGGTAAGGGACGCTCTTTTCGAAGCGATAGCACACAGGTTCTACATAGATCCCACACTGGTTGCATACGGAGAAGAGAACCGTGACTGGGGCGGCGCATTTGCTGTTTACAGGGGTCTTACGGAAATGCTGCCTTACAACAGGCTTTTCAACTCATCAATAAGTGAAGCGGCGATAGTCGGCACAGCTGTCGGATACGGAATGTGCGGCGGAAGAGCCCTTGTTGAACTCATGTACTGCGACTTCCTGGGAAGAGCGGGTGACGAGGTGTTCAACCAGCTGCCCAAATGGCAGGCCATGAGTGCGGGTGTGTTGAAGATGCCTGTGGTTTTAAGGGTTTCTGTCGGATCGAAATACGGAGCCCAGCATTCCCAGGACTGGACCAGCCTTTGTGCACACGTGCCGGGTCTTAAGGTTGTTTTCCCCGCCACACCGTATGATGCAAAGGGTTTGATGAATTCCGCATTGGCGGGTACGGATCCGGTGGTGTTCTTCGAAAGCCAGCGTTTATACGACAAAGGCGAGGAATTCGTTGAAAGCGGAGTGCCGGAGGAGTATTACGAGATTCCCATAGGGGACCCGGATGTCAAGATAAAAGGAGACGATGTAACAATACTGACAATCGGAGCCACCCTGTATAGGGCTGTGGAAGCGGCCAAAACACTCAAAGAGAAATACGGAATGTCCACAGAGGTCATTGACGCTAGAAGCATAGTTCCATTCAATTATGAAAAAGTGATTGAATCGGTCAAGAAAACCGGCCGCATAATTCTTTCCAGTGACGCATGCGAAAGGGGATCGCAGCTTAAGGACATGGCGCAGACAATAAGCGAACTGGCCTTTGATTATCTTGACGCGCCTCCGGTAGTGGTCGGTGCAAGAAACTGGATCACCCCGGCTCACGAATACGAGAAATATTTCTTCCCGCAGCCGGAATGGATTATAGATGCGATACACCAGAAAATAGTGCCTTTGGAAGGGCATGTCGCAACACAGGATTTCACCGAAGTCGAACAAATAAGACTAAACAAAAAAGGGGTATGAAATGAATAGCAGACAGCTTCAAATATGCAGAATGCTGGAAAATGCCGGCGAGGTCCACTTACAGGACCTCAGGCGTGTTTTCGATGAGGTTTCAGAAATGACACTGCGAAGGGACCTGAGCTTTCTTGAAAACGAGGGCTATGCCATAAGAACACACGGAGGCGCTGTGAGCACCAAGAAAGTCATGGTGCCCGACGGGGAAGAAAACGAATATTCCAAAAGGGCCCGTGAACAGGTTGTGGCAAAAACAAACATAGCGGCCAAGGCCATTTCCTTTGTCGAAAGGGGAAGGTCCATATACCTTGACGCGGGAAGCACTGTCATGAGCCTTGCCAAATTGATCGAGGGTGACGGCTGCACCTTTATAACAAGCGCCGTCAACACCTCTTTGAAATTATCGTCGACCGCCCATTCGGTAATACAGCTGGGCGGGGCAATAAACAAAAACACGCTGTCATGCTCGGGGCCGGACGCGCTTAACATGATTGAGAATTTGAACATCGACATAGCGATAATGTCCGCCTCAGGGTTTTCAACGGAAAGGGGATTCACCGTCTCAAACAGATATGAAAGCCTTTTAAAAAGAAAAATCCTAAGCAAGGCCAGGGAAACGGTCATGCTTATGGATAAAAGCAAATTGAACAAGGACCTGACGTTTACATTCGCAAACCTAGAGGACATTGATTACTGGGTTAGTGACGAAGAGCCCGGAGAGACAATAATTGAAGAATGCAAGAAGCACAAAGTGAAATTGATATAGGAGGCCAAAATGAGTTGTAAAAGACTTGAAGGAAAGACCGCGGTTATAACGGGTGCGGCGCAGGGGCTTGGAGAAGCACTTGCTCAGCGACTCGATAAAGAAGGTTGTAAAATAGTAATAGGCGATATAAATATCGACGGTGCCAAAGAAGTTGCAGAAGGCTTATCAGATGCAGTTGCCGTAAAGGTGGATGTGACGGATGAGCAAAGCGTTGAAACCATGATGAACACTGCCATTGAGAAGTACGGTAAAATCGATATCGTGGTTAGCAATGCAGCCGTGCTGGTTTCCGGACCG
>CAZWVS010000131.1:0-5767 GCA_964636935.1 uncultured Clostridiaceae bacterium | reverse complement strand
CCCTTCAAGTCTGACCCCTACAGCGGCTCCGGGTGCCAGCATCTCGATGTCGCTTTGCTCATAATCGGTTTTTTTCGTGATGTTAACCCTCATCAGGTCTTCTTCATAGCCTTCAACCACATCCATTAAAAACCCGTTTTCATCTTTTTCTTTCACTATTCCGATCACTGACACGCTTTTGTCGCCGCCGCATGAAACAAGAATCGACGCAAATATGCAAATGATCAATAGGAACCCTAAAAACTTTTTCATAGTTATCCTCCTGCCGGTGGAATAAATATTATCACATTTCATTCAAAAAAATACATCAATATTATATAATCATAATGGATGAAAGGTGATTTATATGAACAGTATACAGGAACTTGAAGAATTTATGTGCGAGCCTTCGGACGGTCTGATAAAGGATATGGCATCCGTAAAAGGGGATGTCATGGTTTTGGGCGCAGGCGGGAAAATGGGGCCGACTCTTTGCAAACTGGCCTATAATGCGATAAATGAGGCTAAAACCGATTCAAAAGTGATTGCCGTATCCCGTTTTTCCGACAAAAGCGCCGCCGCCGGTCTTGAAAAACACGGTGTTCAGGTTATAAAAGCCGATTTGCTTGACGATGCAGCCCTTTCGCAACTGCCCGATGCTAAAAACATTATTTTCATGGCCGGCCGCAAATTCGGAACAGAAGAGGACCAATCACTGACATGGGCCATGAACACCTATCTTCCGGGAAGGGTCGCAGACAGATTCAAAGACAGCCGCATCATGGTGTTTTCAACTGGAAATGTCTATCCTTTCGTAGATGTCGAATCCGGCGGATCCAGGGAGGATTCCCCTACCGGACCGGTAGGGGTATATGCAAACTCATGTCTCGGGCGCGAAAATATATTCACATATTTTTCAAAGAAGAATAACACGCCTGTTCTTCTTTTCCGGTTGAATTATGCAATCGACATGAGATACGGCGTCCTTCTTGAAATCGCTCGCACTGTATATGAAGGGAGACCGGTCGATGTTTCCACCGGCTATTTCAATGTGATATGGCAGGGATATGCAAACGAGGTTGCAATCAGAAGTCTGCTGCACTGTGAAGTTCCTCCTTCAATTTTGAATGTGACCGGACCGGAAACCCTTTCCGTGCGTGAAACAGCCCTTAAATTTGCAAAGTTGTTCAATAAGAATGTTGAGATAAGGGGGATTGAAAATGACACCGCCCTTTTAAGCGATTCTTCAAAATGCGTCGATCTGTTCGGGGAGCCGTCGCTCAAACCCGACGATATGATTCAAATGATTGCAAAATGGGTGATTGATGACAAACCTACAATAGACAAGCCGACTCATTTTCAGGAAAGGAAAGGTAAATTTTAATGGCTAAAAAATTATCATCATCCAAGTTGAACTTCCTTCTGGGAGGCACGGCGATTCCCGCACACCCCCTGGTGCTAAACGGGCAGGGCGGCCTTGACGAGAGACGCCAGCGCGCATTGACAAGATATTATATAGACGCAGGCGCCGGCGGCATAGCGGTGGGTGTTCATACGACACAGTTTGAAATAAGGGATCCCGAACATGACTTATATAAGCCTGTGCTGGAAATAGCCTCGGATGAAGTGAGAAATACGGATCTTAAAAGACATTTTTTGAAAATCGCCGGGGTCTGCGGACCTACATCCCAGGCCGTCAAAGAGGCTTCCCTGGCAGAATCCCTGGGATACGATCTCGCATTGCTCAGCATGGGCGGCCTTGACGACCTGTCCGAAGACGAACTGATTAAAAGGACCGTGAAGATAGCAAAAATAATGCCCGTTTTCGGCTTTTATCTGCAGCCCTCCGTCGGCGGGAGATATCTGAGTCATGATTTCTGGAAACGCTTTTCGGAAATCGATAATGTGTTTGCGGTGAAAACCGCACCCTTCAACAGATACTACACCCTTGATGTGGTGCGTGCCGTATGCTCCTCATCAAGAAAGGATTCAATCGCCATATATACGGGAAACGATGACAACATACTTGTCGACCTTTTAACAACATATCGCTTCAACATCAACGGCAGAATGGTGGAAAAAGACATTGTGGGAGGCCTTTTGGGCCACTGGGCGATATGGACAAAAAAGGCGGTCGAGCTGCTTGCGGCGATAAAGTCACATAAAAAAACAGGAGTGGCGCTCGATTCGGAATGGCTGACCTTGAATGCGCAGGTAACCGATGCAAATGCCGCGATTTTCGACCCCGCCCACGGCTTCAAAGGCTGCATCTCCGGAATACACGAGGTTTTAAGAAGACAGGGGCTTATGGAAAACACCGCCTGCCTATCGGAATCGGAAAAACTTTCTCAGGGCCAGATTGAGGAGATCGACCGTGTTTACAAGGCATATCCCGATCTTAACGATGATGCTTTTGTCAAGGCCAATCTGGATAAATGGCTGGGTTGAAGTCATAGAACCCGTAGGTTAAAAGCACGTTAAACATTTGTTGTTTTGTTGATAACCGGCCATCCTTTGGCATATAATCTTTACATAACGTTTTTATGAGGTGTGAATGAGTAAAAAAACAGTCGCTTTTGTATGTGTGCACAATTCCTGTAGAAGTCAGATGGCGGAAGGCTGGGCGGCGCATCTGGGACAGGATGTGATTGAGGCCTGGTCCGCGGGAACGGATGAATACCCGCAGGTCAAGCCCCTCGCCGTCAAAGTCATGGAAGACGCAGGTGTGGACATGTCGGCCCACCGTCCCAAACTGCTTGATGAGATTCCTGAAAGGGTTGACATACTTGTAAGCATGGGCTGCGGTGTCAAATGCCCCTTTATTTTTCACGATTACATGGAAGACTGGGAAATCGAGGATCCTTCAGGAGGCACTGAAGATGACTTCAAGGTTACACGTGATATCCTGAAAACCCGGGTGGAGCAGTTGATTTCCAAAATAAAGTTGGGACACTACGATAAAAATCAAGCATCCATAGAAAATTGAGATTTGCCAATTTTTTCATCCGTTCTTCTTTTACCAGCCCGTTAATGATAAAATATTTTTGATGGATTTATCAAAAATTGCCATTTTGCTCATAACCGGCATAGCGGCCGGTTTCATAAATGTAAACGCCGGAGGAGGTTCTTTTCTAACCCTCCCCGTCCTTATCCTGACCGGGCTTCCTCCCGTGGTTGCAAACGGGACAAACCGCATAGCTCTTGCAGCGGCCAACATAACAGCGGTTGTGAATTTTAGAAAAAACGGGTTTTTCGAATGGAAACAGGCTCTATTTCTAGGGATACCCGCCGCGGCCGGAGCTATAATGGGCGCTCTTGTTTCAATCAGGATACCCGACGGGATATACAACACGATGCTGGGTGTCGCAATTATAATAGTTGTCGCGGTTATTTTTATAAACCCGGAAAAACTAAAAAAACACACTCTTCCCATAACCTCGCCCGCCGGAAAGGTTAACGGAGTTTTCATTTTTTTCGTCCTGGGTGTCTACGGAGGGATAATTCAGGCCGGTGTTGGCTTTTTGATTATTGCCGCATTGCTTTTCATAACGGGTTATTCCCTTGTCAAAGTTAACAGCATGAAGGTTCTCATAGCCCTTATCTATATCTCCTGCACAATAATCATCTTCGCATTTTCAGACAACATAAACTGGCTTTACGCCCTCGTGCTTTCCGTCGGGAACGGCACGGGCGCGCTTCTGGGGACCCGGTTCGCCATTAAACGGGGCGACAAGTGGATTAAATATGTGCTTGCGGCCTCCGCCGTCATACTGGCCCTTCGCCTTCTGGGTGTTTTCTAAAGTCCTTATTTTTCAATAACGACTATGTCGTGAATCTCCACCGAAGGGATTTTCACATGCAACTCGCCTGTCTGCCGCCAGTCCGTTTCCAGTGTTCGGCCGCCGGGCTCCATGCTTGTTTTTCTCGGTTTTTTATCAAGTCTTATCTTCAATTCGACCGGGCCGGCCGGAGGTATTTCATCTATGGTGAAAACGTCCTTGTTATCATGGGAACCCGATGTGTTGACAAGGTTTATGCACAGATTCCCGTCCTTTTTCATAACAGTCACGTCCAGATACATGGAGCCTGTCAACTCGACCATGGGTTCATACAGCTCCTTGCACACCTTCTTGACGAATTCCCTGTGCACATGGCTTTTCCTTGTATGGTAAACGTCCCCCATGTTGGAAAATATCCTGGCTATCCTGCCTTCACCGAACCGTATGATGTCTGCGGCCGCGAAGGCTTTTCCATTATCGATATCCTTTTCCAAAGCCAGGCTTCCAATAGTGGTTTCGCCCTTAGGCACGGCATAAATACGACCTGTGCCATATGCCCATGTCGCATCATCGGCCGAAAGAAGGAACTCGCCCTCCCTCCACCCGGGTGTTTCATCAAACAAATCCCGGAAAATATTTATCGGTCCCGGTCCAATAAGCAATAGTGAGCCGCCTTGTCCGACGTACCTTATGAGATTTTTTTTGAATTTGTCCCCGAGCGACCCTGTCTCGGGAAGCACAATCAGGGGATATTCATCCATCCGGCCGTCAATGCTGTGCTCTGAAAGGATTTCAAAAGAAATTCCCGATTCACATAGACTCTCTGCAATCCCTCTCAATGCGCCGTCTTCGCCTTCGCTTTGAAAAACATATTTGCTGCTTTCATATCTGTAATGGGTTGAATTGAGCACCGCAACCTGCGGTATGAATTCGGCTTTATGGCAGAACCCTTCACGCTCCCTGCAAAACCGTGCCAATTCCCCCATCAGGCCGACCTGCCACATATGGACGCTTCCGTCCTTCTTTTGTGGATAATAACTTTGGAAGCCGCCGCCGTGCGCCATGACCACGGCTGCTTCCTGTTTCAACTGCAACGGATGTTTAGGACATCTTTCAAGCTTGTCATTATGCCTCCATCTGAATCCCCAGGCCATGAGGTCCCACGGTTTTTTCTGTCCCGCAAGGCAACGCCCTTCGTACCTTGCGGAATTCAGGGAATTGTCCCAAAGGTAGTCGCCTGAAAGAAAATCGACATTCGACAAGACCGGTTCGGGCATTTTGCTTGAGTATGCCCAGTTGCTCGCTATCTGGAATTCAGGGTGCTTTTCATGTACCGAATCCACATAATGATTCAGATATTTCCTAAACCGCTCCCTGCAGTATTGGACGTACTCATTCCAATATTCATCTCCGGGACGCCGCGGCGGATTTCTCCTTATGTCGATGCCCGTCTGCTCTTCAAATCCCTTGATAGCCTTTTCGCAATAGTCGATCTGCGTCCCCCAGCACTCTCCGTCGACCCACACTCCGTCAACTTCATATTTCCCGGCAAGTTCAAGAAGCTGGGGTATGAGTATTTCATCCACATAGGGTCCGAATGTCGATGTCACGCCTTTTGGCATCCAGTCGGGAACAGGGTCTTTTCCAAAAGATTTTCTCGCCCAGTCGGGATGTTTTTCACATTGGTAGTCGTCAATAACGCCGGAATAATGCATATACAAAGCCACCCCGCGTTTTTCCGTTGCCTCCCTCCAGATTTTAAGCGGGTCTTTGTGTATGGCCGGATAGGGGTTTCCCTTTTTTGTCGGATAGGACGACCATCCCGGATGTCCTTTGCAGTCGATCTGTATGTAATCGGGTTCAACGGTGTCTAATATTTCCAAAACCATCTCTTTCGTCGTGTTGTTCCCTACTTCCATGATTTCCCCTTCTGCTGCGGGTTTGGCATGAAAATCGAAATGCAGTCCGAAAAAGCTGTCAGCCCTTCTTTTTTTTGCAGGCTTGTGGCG
>CAZWVS010000130.1:0-5802 GCA_964636935.1 uncultured Clostridiaceae bacterium | reverse complement strand
TTGTTTTGGTGACATGTGTCCTATACCTATGATTAAAATTGAGGTTCAACTGAAAAAAATGGAACCGGGTGAAGAGTTTATGCTCGTTACCGACCATAGTTGCACGGCTATTTCCGTTAAAGAAAAATATACTCGTCAAGTGACAAAAATCGAAGAGGTTATGATTGGAGTCTGGGAAATCAGTTTCAAAAAGTGATCAGCAGAAACTGTTTGGGCCATATTCTTTAAACCAGGTTACAAAATCCTTCACGCGGCCCGAGCAGTTTTTCTTATACATCATGATAATATCAAGATTCAAATTCAACTCCGGGAGGGCTATGATTTTAAACTGTTTTTTATATAGCTCTTCTTTTACTGAAACATAGGGCACAAATGCAGTGCCATAGCTTTTGTCAACCAGTATTTTGGCACTTTCAAAACCCTCTATGCACAAGTTATGTTTCAGTTGGTTTATATCATACCCCGCTTTTTTCAAGCTCACAGTCAACACATCCATGATACAGTTATTCTCTGTATACATGATCAAATTGGATTCCAGCAACTTTTCCAAAGACATAGTGTCGGGGAAATCGGAATCATATTTCGCAATCAGCACTATTCTATTGATTCCCACTTTTTCAACTGCAAGTTCGTTGTCCTCAATGCAGTTGTCCGATACAGAGGCGAATCCGATTTCGCATATGTCGTTGGCGACGTTGGTGATGATATCATTAAGAGGATTGTTTGTCAGTTCAAAATTATGGTCGGGGTATACGCCGTTTGCATGAATGAGCATGCAGGGTAATATATAGTCGGCGGTGAGATTGCATGCCTGTATTTTTATAACGGTATTCACTTTGTCCACTTCAGCCAGTTCGGTTAACATTTTTTCATAAACGCGCAGTATGTTTTTGGCATACATATAAACAATCTCGCCACTTTTTGTGAGCTCAACGCCTTTATTGCTTCGTATGAGCAATTGTCTTGACAGGTCGCTTTCCAATTTTTGAATCTGTTGGCTTAAAGCGGACTGGGTCAAATGCACTGATTTCGCAACATTGCTTATATGGTGTTCCTGCGCTATCAGGAAAAAATATTTTAGTGACTCGATGTTCATATATTTCACCACATTCTTTAAAATAGAAAAGTGAATTTATTCAATCACACTCACATTTAAGGATTATATCACAATTGGAAATGTATTTTTATCATAAGCAAAACTTATACAGCATAAGCAACACGAATTAGGGGTTCAAATTAGAGACATGTTAAAATAATAACACAGATTGTTATAAGTTTCACAATCAAAAAAAATAAATTTTAGGAGGGTATCATGGCGGAATTTACATTGGATTGTTTGGGTGAGGCTTGTCCGGTGCCGTTGATTAAAGCGCAAAAGGAGATGGAGAAGATGGAAATCAACGATGTTCTGATTATTGAAATCGATCATAGTTGTGCAATGAAAAATGTTCCCGACTGGGCACGCTCCGCAGGACACTCGGTTGAAATCGAGGAAGTCGGCGAAGGCGAATGGAACATTTATATCGAAAAGATAGTTTAGGGGGATTTGATATGAATAATCCTATCCGGCAAACAACGCAACCAACTGAAAAAAAAGCAAAGTATCCTTTTCATGAAATCTTGTTCAAGAAGGAATGGTCCTATGCCACCGGCGCAGTTCTTCTTACGGCATTAGCGCTTGTTTTGGTTATAGTAACAGGAAAAGCGTGGGGCGTTACCGGGCCCTTTACCTTATGGGGGGCCAAGATCCTTTCGCTTTTTGGTGTGGATGTTGCAGCCATACCTGCATTCAAGGGTGTTGCGGAATATGATTTCTGGAAAAGCGCGCCTTCGATGACCAACTTGGGAATAGTGATAGGTGCCCTGATTGCGGTACTTCTCGCAGCTCAGTTCAAGATAAAGAAAATCAAGAGCTGGAGAAATATTGCAGCTGCTGTTTTAGGCGGACTGTGCATGGGCATAGGGGCAAGGCTGGCATTGGGCTGTAACATAGGAGCCTTTTTCTCTGCATTGCCTGCATTTTCGCTGCATGGCTGGGTTTTTCTCGTAGGGATATTCTCAGGAGCCATTGTTGGAAGCTTTCTTCTGAAAAAATATTTCATGGGTGGTTCTTCCAAAAGGAAATCAGCTCGCAAAAAATCTGCAAGGTTGACTCCGGAACAGCGTAAGCGTAAACGCATGAGACAGATTATTTTAGGCATTGTTTTAGTTGTCGCATACTCGGTACTGTGTATCTTTGTACAGGGTATAAATCCCAATGGCGCATTCATCCTGTTGATCGGCCTTGCCTTGGGTTATGTGCTCCAGCGTTCGCGTTTTTGCTTCACAGCGGCAATTCGTGATCCCAATCTGACGGGATCGACAACCCTTACAAAGGCTGTGATCCTGGCGCTCATGCTATCAAGTGCCGTTTTCGCCGCGCTGCAAATAAAAATAACCGGTTTAGGCCTTGAAGGCCTGGCCATCAGCGATCTTCCCGGCAATATAAAAGCTGTCGGGTTGCATACATTGCTTGGTGCGTTTATTTTCGGTGTTGGCGCTGTTGTTTCGGGCGGTTGCGCATCAGGCACGCTTATGAGGGTGGGGGAAGGTTTCATGCAGCAATGGATTGCAATTGTCTTCTTCGTCACCGGATCAATGATCGGATCCGCCTTGTTGATTCCCGTGAAGCAGACATTCCTGTTCTCTGAAGCTGCAATATATCTGCCTCAGATGCTGGGAGGATGGCTTCCTGCTTTGATAGTTCAGTTTGTTGCATTAGGCGGCCTCTATATCCTTGCGGACTGGTATGGGAAGAAAAAGTCAGGAGAACTTCAATAAATGGATAAAAAAACAGAATTTTATGATGTAGTTGTTATCGGTGGCGGTCCCGGAGGAATGACCGCCGCCTTGTATGCGGGAAGAGCACGGCTTAAAACATTGTTGATTGAGAAGTCGCTGATCGGCGGAATGGCAACGTATACAAGTGAAATTGAAAACTATCCGGGGTTTCCTCTGCCCATAGGCGGTATTGAACTGACTGAACTAATGAATAAACAGTTCCGCCGCTTCGGAGTAGATGTCAAACTCACGGATGTGCGTTCGATAAGTGTCGACTGTGACACTAAAATTGTATCAACCTTCAGGACGGATTATGTTGCCAAGGCAGTTGTCATCGCTACGGGAAACAAGCCTCGGTTAACGGGTGCCAAAGGGGAGGAACAATTCCTGAACGACAAGGGCATCTCGTTTTGCGCGACATGCGATGCGGCTCGTAATGAGGGCAAACGCGTCATGGTTATCGGCTCCGGTGACGCAGCGATTGAAGAGGGCATGTTCCTGACCAAGTTCGCAAAGGAAGTCATCGTGTCTGTAATTCATAACGAAGGAATCATGGATGCAAACAAGGTTGCACAGGAAAAAGCAATGTCCAACCCGAAGATGAGCTTTATTTGGAATACCGTTGTCGACTCTTTTGAAGGCGACGACATGCTAAAGAAAGTCAATCTGAAAAACATTAAAAACGGGGAAATCATTCCCGTGGAAGTCGACACTTGTTTCCTGTTTATAGGATACATTCCAAATACCAAGGTTTTTGACGGCCTGGTGGATATGACGGAACGCGGCTATATAAAGACAAATGAAGACATGGAAACTTCAATGGACGGTATTTTCGCCGCGGGCGATTGCCGTGAAAAAACTTTGAGACAGGTGGCAACCGCGGTCGGGGACGGAGCCATTGCCGGGTTTATGGCTGAGAAATATGTTGAAGAAATCGAATACGTGAAAAATGAAATTCTCGAAGCAAAAGAGCTGATACTGGCATATATATACAATGCAGTTGAAGCTGTGGACCGTGAGTTCCTGGAGCGTATTGAAAAAATTACAAAGGAATATGAAGGTAAAGTGCTTCTAAGGCGCATTGATGTGTATAAGTCGGATCGAATTGCCTGCAGACTGTCATACTCAAAAACACCTTCCATTGTATTACTGAAAAACGGCGAGACTGTTGAAAACATCACGGATCTGTCTGCCGTCGAAAAGACAATCAGGGAGACGATAGAGAAGCATTTATAGACACCGGGATAAACGGTTGAGTTTTTAACTCCGATTTTTTAGCAGGGGCTTTTCATTGAAAAGTCCCTGTTTTTAAAATATGGGTTTTATTATATATACCGGAACTGTGGATTCGTGTGCCTTGGCCGGCAGGTCTTGAAAGATTGCGCCCGCAGGGCATATAATCGGATATGACCCGGATGAACAGGGTTTTGGGAGGTTTTATGAACAAATACTCGCTGCACAGCTACCTTCAATCCAAGGTTTTGAAACAATGCGGTTCGCTGCCCCTTCATTTCAACGGGAAAAGTGAATGGCTGGATTATAAAAGAGGGCTTCGCGAATGGCTGGAAGAGAATCTTCCGGTAATCAGGAATTCCCGCACCGGCCAGGGTGTTTCGACGGGAATCTTCGAAATATCGGGTTGTGTATCCCTTGAAACGGTTGATGTCCGGGTTGATGAAAATCTGCTGGTGCCTGTTTCCATATACAGGCCGGCCGCTCTGCCCACATCTCCCGCAGTCATGATTTGCCCGGGATTCGCAACCCCGGCCAACACGGATTTCTATGTTTCCTTTGCAATAAGCCTGGCTGAAGCGGGAATAACCGCCATTGTCATGGAATACGGCGGAACAGGCCTATGCGCAGACAGGCCCGATTGCGAGACCAACGTAAACAACATAGCTTCCGCAGCGCATCTTTTGGGAATGAACGAGGCGGGTTTCAGGGTCTCATACAATATTTCGGTTTTTGAATTTCTCCGGAAGGATCCGGGCATCATTGCAGACAGGATAGGAATCACCGGCCTATGCCAGGGCGCCATAACGGCCATGTACACTACAGCGGTAGAGGATGGGTTCGCCTCATTCGCCCCCTTATGCGGGGTTTCAACATACGAAGCGGAAGTTGCCGATTACGCCGGTCGCCAGGGTGGCTGGACAGGCATATCGCCTTTTGTATTTAATGTCCTAAAGCACGGCGACTTCATGCACCTGCTGGCTGCCTTCGCTCCAAAACCCATGCTGGCGCAGAATAACATCACGGACATACACTGGCCATTGGAGGGTTTTGACAAGACGCACAAATTCGTAAAACATATATATGACCTGTACGGAGCAGGGGACAATTGCTGCTTCAGGCTGTCGCATTCACCGCATTCATATGAGGGGGGAAATGCAACCGGCCTTGTTGGTTTTTTTATTAAAACACTTGGAGTGAATAATGACTGAAAGAGAAAAAATAATAGCCGTGCTCAACGGCCAAATAATCGATGAAATCCCAATATACAGGGAAGGCCCCATGGATGTCACGGTTCTAAAGGAAATGATTCCGGACGATTATGAATCGA
This sequence comes from uncultured Clostridiaceae bacterium, assembly GCA_964636935.1. GTDB lineage: Bacteria > Bacillota > Clostridia > DUPQ01 > DUPQ01 > JAFGQE01. Next base: position 419 of record CAZWVS010000130.1, on the reverse strand, counting down.
GCCCGGAAAAGCTTATGGAATACACAAGGTTCTTCGGCAACGGAACGGCCTGGCTGGGGATTGACATGGAAAGGGAAACATTATCCAAGGATGACCGCCACCACACTTACAGATATGAGACGGGAGCTGTCTGGCATGAAAGCTACAATCCGGTTTTTTGCCGGGAAGCGCTTGCTTATCCCGTTAATGAACCGGAGGATGCCTTTGATTTCCGCTTTTCCGATGCGGGTTACACCACGCGCTTCGACCGGGATAAGGCCGCCGATGACATCAGACGTTACAAGGAAGCCGGCTTTTTTGTAGAAGGCAGCGCGATGGGCGCTTTTCACGCCATATATTATTTTGTCACATCCTTTGAAAACATTCTTGCATGGATGGCGGTGGAGGAAGAGGCCGCCATGGCCCTTTTCAACGAAACC
>CAZWVS010000129.1:0-5820 GCA_964636935.1 uncultured Clostridiaceae bacterium | reverse complement strand
CCCATGCATCTCCCCCTGTTCCTTCTCCAGTGCTCAACACCGTATCTTATGGCTTCGGCCTGCAGCAGCTGGGACACATAAGCCAATGAATCAAGGTCTTTGGGATATTTGAAATTTTCAGAAAGATAATACAATATCTTCCCGTTTGCCCCGCTGTTTTTCTGATGGCTTTCCATAATCCTGGAGAAAATATTCCTGTCCTCCGGCAATGTATAGGATTCGATGGTCTTCATACACGGGAAAGACTGAAAACCGAATTCGGAACAGAACCGGAAATGAAAATTCCTGTAATCCGTGAAAGGTTTCAACCCGTGCCAAACCTCCCAATAGTGCACATCCCCGTCGTTCTCATTGTTCGGATCTTCAAACCCGCCTCCCGATGAAGGGGACGAAGGCCAGTAGAACCTGCCCGGGTCAGCCTGTTCCACAACAGGTGGTATTATTTTTTCAAACAGCTGCAGGTACTCATCTTTTTGCTCCGGAGTGGCACCTTCGGTCTGCTCGTTTGTCCATATCCATTCCATTTCGTTGTTCCCGCACCAAAGCGCTATGCTGGGATGATGTTTAAGCCTTTTTATGTTATCCGCCACTTCCTCTTTGACGGATTCGACAAATTCATGGTCGTCTATGGCGTACTGGGCGCATGCGAACATGAAATCCTGCCACACAAGCAGTCCGTATTCGTCGCAAAGCTCAAAGAAATAATCCTCGGGATAAATCCCGCCTCCCCAGACTCTGAGTGTGTTGAAATTCGCTTCAACCGCGCTTTGCAGCAGCTTTTGTGTCCGCTCCCTGGTACATCTGGCAAGTATGTTGTCTTCGGGTATGTAGTTCGCCCCCATAGCGAAAATACGGACTCCGTTGACCTTATATGCGAATTCCCTTCCCCACCGGTCCCTCTCCCTGGAGATTTCAATTGTCCTGAGACCGGTTTTCAATGTTTTTTCATCCACCGTCCTCCCGTGGGCGGCAAGGATGACGCTGATTGAATATAACGGCTGCCCCCCGTATCCGTTGGGCCACCAGATTTCCGGATCGTTAATTTCAATAACGGCTTTGCCGTCTTCGTCAATTTCATAATCATTCGAAACCGTTCCCTCCGGATCCGTCAACCGGATCGCAGCTTTCACGTTGAAAACATTATCGGTGAAAATTTCCGCCTTTACATTCAATGTGACCCTGTCTTTTGAATGTATCTGCCTTATGTCGATATCGCCTATCCGGCCCCTGCCCGTAGCTTCAAGGCGCATGCCCCTCCATATCCCGCCGTCGGGAAGCGCCGGGCCCCAGTCCCAGCCGAACATGTAATGTGCTTTTCTTATGAATTGATACCCGTCCTTGGCGCACACCCCCCAGACGTTTTCTCTTTCCCTCCAGCGGTCTTCAATGAAACGCACCGGCGAAAATATTATAACCCTTATCTCGTTTTCGCCTTCTCGCAGGGCATGGCCCGCCGCGAACCTGTATCTCGTGTGCATATTGGCTGTTTCGGCTATTTTTATTCCGTTTATATATATGGTCGAAAGTGTGTCTATACCGTCGCAAACGAGATCCGTTTTTTTGTTGAAGCCGGATTCGATAACGAACTTTCGGCTGAATTCGAAATCATCCCTGAATAAATCATATGTTTTATATTCATTATCCCTGTAAAACGGATCATCTATCAGTCCGTTAACAAGATAATCGTTCAGTATGCCTCCGGGCACCGATGCCTCTACCTTTGTTCCCGTTTTAAGGTTTTTAAGCTCCCATGTGCCGCCTAAATCGAATGTTTTTGACATTATGCCCCCCCTTTTGCTATCTTGTAAATTTCACCTGGATCGGAAACAGTGTAGTCGGGTTGTTCCTTTGTAATGTTTTCGACGATATCAAGGCCCCATTCCACCCATATGACCTTGATGCCGATTTTTTTGCAGGCTTGTATGTCCCTGGTTTCGTCACCTACATAAACAACCTGGTGTTTTTCCAGATTGTTATGTTTCAGGAAATTTTTGATTATCCTGTCTTTATTGAAAACATTGTTTGAACAAATCACTTTGTCAATCATGCCGATTCCCTTTGTTTTAAGAAAATGCCTTATGTTGGATTCCGAGTTGGATGATATTATGGCTATGCCCATGCCTTCGCCATGGAGCTTCTCAAGCAGTTCCCGCATGCCCTCAAACAGCTCCATGTCGTCCATGAGCTTTTTATATATGCCGTAATATTCCCCTGCAAGGAAAGGCAGCATCAACGGTTTCACGCCAACGTGCCTGCATCTTTCCTTTACATTCATTTTTCTGAGTTTGGGGATATCCTCTTCCTTTATCGGACCGAACCCGTGTTTTTCGGACATCTCGTTCATGGCTTTTACAGCAATTTCCCCCGAGTCGGCCAATGTTCCGTCAAAATCGAATATTATATATTTATACATGCATCCCACCTGTGTCGTAATGAACATATGATACCACATGACAAGGTGGAATATCACTGCGAACATCCATGTCGAATGATTTTTATTAGCCGCTAAAGAGCGTCTTTTTCGGAGAAAATATCCGGTACGATGACTATTGTGTATGTCGCGGAGGCAACCGGGTCGTCGTCTACGTACGTTGTTACCGATGCTTTGATTACATTCATTTTTATTCCGTCTATTTTTGCTTTCATCACAAGGGTGTCGCCGGGGAAAACCGGTTTTTTGAACTTGACGTTTTTCATCTCCGCAAGTATACCCACATCCTTCATTCCGTGGGTCCTGCCCGAGGCGATTCCCGCCGTCTGCGCCATGGCTTCGCAAATCATGACTCCGGGCATCACCGGATGCCCGGGAAAATGTCCCTGGAAATACGGCTCGTTTGCACTTACATTCTTGATGCATGTCGCCGACTCGCCCGATGTCCTTTCCAGTATCCTGTCTATCATAAGGAACGGATATCTGTGCGGGACAATGTCCTCTATCCTGATCTCCTGCGGATTTTTCTCTTTACTCATGTCCGTCCTCCCCGTATCCCGTGAAAATTATTGTGGAGTTATGCCCGCCGAATCCCAGGGAATTGGTAAGCACATGCTTTATGTCACTGCTTTTCCCTTTATTAGGCGTGTAATCCAGATCGCACTCCTCGTCCGGAACTTTATAGTTGATGGTAGGCGGGATGAACTGATCCCTGATCGCCATACAGCATATGATGCCTTCTATTCCGCCCGCCGCGCCCAGAAGGTGGCCTGTCATGGATTTGGTTGAACTCACACTCAATTCATAGGCATAATCGGAAAACACGGTCTTGATGGCCGCGGTCTCGTTCTTGTCATTCAACGGGGTGGATGTTCCATGGGCGTTTATATAATCGATATCCGCCGGTTTTAAGCCGGCGTCTTTTATTGCGTTTCTCATGCTCCTTGCGCCTCCTTCGCCGTTTTCCGCAGGCGCCGTCATATGGAATGCATCGCTAGTGGATGCATAGCCGCTTATCTCGGCAATTATATTCGCCCCCCTTGCAAGGGCGTGTCCCAGTTCCTCCAATATGAGGATTCCGGCTCCCTCGCCCATTACGAACCCGTCTCTTTCCTTGTCAAAGGGTATGGACGCCCTATCTGGATCCTGACTCGCCGATATGGCCCTCATGTTCGCAAACCCCGCAAATGACAGCTCGGTGATCGACGCCTCCGCGCCTCCGCAAATCATGATGTCCATCTCTCCGCGCTGTATAGCCCTGAACGAATTGCCTATTGCGTTGTTGCCCGACGAGCACGCCGTCACCACGCATTCGCATATGCCCTTTGCGCCGTTTGCAATCGATACCAGGCCGGAAGCCATATTGGCGATCATCATGGGAATGAAAAGCGGACTTACCCTTTTGGGGCCTTTGGTGCGCATCACTTCGGTCTGCTGTTCGAAGGTTGTTATTCCGCCTATGCCCGCACCGATTATGACCCCGAACCTCTCACTGTCCACCACACCGGTGTCGAGTCCTGAATTTTCGACTGCCATGGTTGATGCGGCAACCGCATAATGGCAGAACGGATCCATCCGCTTCAACTCCTTCTTATCGATGAAATCCTCGGCGTTGAAGCCTTTGACTTCCGCTGCTACATAAGCGTTTATCCCCGAAGCGTCAAACTTGGTTATGGGGCCGATGGCATTAACGCCGTTTTTAACGTTCTGCCAAAAATCCTCTGCATTATTCCCGTTGGGGGTTATTGCACCGACCCCCGTCACTACTACCCTTCTATTCATTCATACCTCCGTTAAATGCCAAAAATATCAGCTGCGGCATTTGCGACAGCTTTTTTTGCGTCTTCAACTATCTCGATTATTATATCATGACACGGCTTGATTTCTGAAACCATTCCGGCAATCTGTCCCGCCATCACCGAACCTTGGCTTATGTCGCCGCGGACAGCCTTCGCCAGGGCTCCGGCTCCGATTTTTTCAAATTCCGAGGCGTCGATGCCGTCGGCTTCCAACTTCATCATCTGCCTTGTGAGCTTGTTGCCGATGCATCTTACGGGATGCCCGGTGCACCTTCCTGTTATGACGGTGGACCTGTCCCCGGCTTTCAATACGGCGTTTTTGTATTCCGTAGAAACCGTGCACTCCTCCGAACAGATGAACCGGGTCCCCATCTGCACTCCGGCCGCCCCCAGCATGAATGCCGCCGCCGCGCCCCTGCCGTCCGCAATACCGCCCGCCGCAATGACGGGGATGTCCACAGCGTCGCATACCTGGGGCACCAGGACCATCGTCGTCTGTTCCCCTATGTGGCCGCCTGCTTCATGGCCTTCGGCTATCACGGCGTCGGCCCCCATCCGCTCCATGCGTATGGCAAGCGCTTTTGAAGGTATTACGGGAATCACCTTGATTCCGGCTTTTTTGAATGCTTCCATGTATTTACCCGGATTCCCGGCCCCCGTTGTCACCACGGGGACTTTCATTTCACAAAGAATTTTAGCAATTTCTTCGGCTTCCGGGTTCATCAGCATGATATTCACGCCGAAGGGTTTGTCCGTAAGCGCGAAAGCCTTTTCCACCTGGCCGGCTACAAATTCAGCCGGCGCGCTGCCGGTGGCTATCACTCCAAGCCCCCCCGCTTGTGAAACGGCAGCCGCAAGAGCCGCATCCGACACCCAGGCCATGCCTCCCTGTATCACGGGATAATCAATCCCCAGCAAATCACATAATATCGTTTTCATACCTCTATACCCATTCCATCAGTGTGGACGCCCATGTCAGACCTCCCCCGAAACCGGTCAATATAACCATGTCGCCCTTTTTAATTTTTTCTTCCGCCAATGCTTCGCACAAGGCTATCGGGATGCTTGCCGAAGAAGTGTTCCCGTACTTGTGTATAACGGAAAATATCTTTTCCATTCCTATTCCGAGCCTTTTTGCCGCTGTCTGCAAAATCCTTATATTGGCCTGATGGGGCACTATAAGATTTATTTCATCCATATCCAATCCGTTCCTGTCAAGCAGCCTTTCGACTGAATCCGCCATTGTCCTGGTCGCGAATTTGAAAACTTCTCTGCCGTCCATTCTTATGACATGCCGTCTTTCGCCGCCTCTTGCCTCAAGGTCTTCCGGACCGAAGTGGTTGCAAGGCGCCGTGATTGCCATGCCCAGATTCCCGGCTGCTCCGAGGTCAAAGTCAATTATGCCCTTTTTGTCCGATTCAGTCAACACGACCGCGCCGGCCCCGTCGCCGAAAAGCACGCATGTGCTCCTGTGCTCCCAGTCTATTATCTTTGACAGTCCTTCGTTTCCGATGACCAAAACGTTTTTATATGTTCCCGACGCTATATACTGCGCGCCTACGGACATGGAATATATGAACCCGGAACATG
>CAZWVS010000128.1:5373-5929 GCA_964636935.1 uncultured Clostridiaceae bacterium | reverse complement strand
GGGAGGCTTTGGAAAACGAGGGGTTGCAATTCATATCCGGAGCCAGGCTTGATACGGAACTATTTATAAAAGCCGACGAAGAGGGGATAATAACAAAAAGCCAAAGTTCGATGCTTGAAAACTACATGCTGGATCCGGAGGCCTTCATGAGGGCTTTTGTAAAAGAAAACCCGTTGTTTTTAAAAGAGGCGATCGAAAAGGATGAAAAAACAAGGCAGCGTGCAATCGCATTCATAAAAAAAAGCGACTGCATGGACGAACAGGAGTGACGGGATGAAAATCAAAAATTGTCGTCTGTTTGACGGAAAGGAATTTCACAGGGGAGGCAGGGACATATGTATTGATAACGGTGTCATAAAGGATATTGTCCCAACTGATGATGAAAAATGTTCCGGGCCCGATGTCGATGCACAAGGCTTGACAGCCGTGCCCGGATATGTTGATATCCATACCCATGGAGCCGGCGGTTTCGACAATGCAAATATCATTGAAGAAAGTCTGGATAAGATGATTTTAGTCTATAGTCCGTAGTCTGATGTCAGCAGTCTGAAGTCTG
>CAZWVS010000128.1:0-5363 GCA_964636935.1 uncultured Clostridiaceae bacterium | reverse complement strand
GAACGGCACAACCACATTTGTACCGACATTCCCCACGATTTCAACCGAGCAGGCGAGAAGAGCCCTTGAGGTTTATTCGAAAAGGGACGACATACCCGGCGTTTACCTTGAAGGTCCCTTCATTAACATAAAAAAAAGAGGAGCGCAGAACCCGATGCATATAAAAGTCCCGACGGTAACGGCATTCGAAAGGATAGCAAAGGACTACTACGACAAGATTTTAATGGTCATGATCGCCCCTGAAATGGATGAAGGATTCAAACTGACTGAATATCTGATCAACAGGGGGATCCGGATTTCATTCGGACATACCATGTGCGACGACGAAACCGCAGCCCGTTTTTTTGACAAAACCGATGCCGTGGCGACACATATGTTCAACGCCATGCCTTCAATTCATCACAGGGATCCGACCATCACGGCTGTCGCGCTCAACAGGGATAATGTGATGTGTGAAATAATTCCCGACCTGATTCATGTGAATCCCGAAATGATTAAGCTTTTGTACAAGATAAAAGGCGGGGAAAAAACAATCCTGATTTCAGATTCAATGCTTGCAGCGGGACTGCCTGACGGCGAATACGTTTTTTCAGGTATAAAGGTGATGGTAAGCGGGAAAAAGGCGGAACTTGAAACCGGCAACCTGGCCGGAAGCCTTGTGAATCCCTCGGAGGGCGTAGTGAATCTTATAAATTCGGGAATCGACCCCTCGCAGGTCCTGATGAGCGCCACATCCACACCGGCCAGGGCCATGGGGTTGGAAAAAGAAGCGGGATACATAAAAAAAGGCAGAAAGGCCGACATTCTCCTTCTAGATAAAAAGTATGAAGTCAAGCATGTCTATAAAGGGGGCGTGAAAATAAAATAAACCATCCGATATATGAAAATGTGTTGTCTTTCACTTTATTTATTGTGCGAAATATTATATGATTAACGTATCAAAGGCGTTAACCTTAAAATAGTAAGTTTAAGTAAGGAGGTTGAAATGCAGTATTTTTTCTTGATATTATTAATAATAATTCTCCTGTTGGCGATACCCGGATTCATAGTGTCCATGGCCACAGCCCATAAGAAAAAGCACCCCTACGGCGATTTGAATAGCTATGAAAATGAAAGACACGACCCTGAATATGTAAAAGAGGTGAGGGAATGGCTGAATGGGTGCGATTATGAGTATGTGAAAATAAAATCACCTTATTTTTATAAAATCAATGCAATCGAAATTGCGGATCCGCAAACAGACAAATGGGTTGTCCTGCTGCATGGTGTCACGGTCACCCACAGATATATGATGGATCTTGCCTACTTCTATAACAGAATGGGTTTCAATGTGCTTGCCTGGGATTCAAGGAACCATGGGGATACGGGCGGCAGTGATATAACATACGGATATTATGAAAAATATGATTTGAAGGCCGTTGTCGATTACATTAAAAATAAAGAGGACCTTATAAAAGGCCGAAAAATAACAATAGGCCTCCACGGAATTTCAATGGGCGCATCGATTTTACTCGGATATGCCGGATTTGTCAGGGACGATTGCGACTTTTATGTAGCTGATTGTCCTTACAGCGATTTTTACCGGCAGGTTTTCGATGTGACAAAAAGATCATTGAAACTACCTGATTTCATCATCACCCCCATAATGTTTTTTACAAATGTCTTTTCAAGAATCTTCTTCAAGTATGAAATGAAAAGAAACAATATAATAGACCGCATCAACAAGGTTTACAAGCCTGTTCTTTTCATCAACTGCAAGGATGACGATTATATAGATCCGGCCATGACCGACGAGCTGTTTGAAAAATGCGGGAGCGAAGACAAGGAAATGCTTTTGTTTGACGACGGAAGGCATGCCGGGGCTTATCCGCTGCATAGGGTTGAATATGAGGAAAAGGTAAGGGAGTTCATAATTAAGGCAATCTGACGTTTTCATGGTGTTGAAACATTTCAAATAGGGTATAATTTGATTGATATCGGTGAAAAAATACAAGGGGGAGTAGTTTTTTGCATCAAATCAGCAGCAAGGATATACATGGGGCGTATTTGAACGGTGCGCGTTGTGTCATAGAAAATAAGAAATATTTGAATGACATCAATGTTTTCCCGGTACCCGACGGAGATACGGGGAACAACCTTTCGGCCACCATGGCGTCAATCATTGAAAAATCCAAAGCCGAGGAGTCGGTGAGGGAAACCGTCAAATCCATAGCCGATGCTTCCATATACGGGGCCCGTGGGAATTCGGGCATAATTTTCGCGCAATATTTAAACGGGCTCAGCATGGAGATCGACGGGGAAGACGACATTTCGATAGAAAATTTTGCCAAAGCCCAATACAACTCTGTCAAATACGCATATGACGCCGTAAGCGAACCGGTTGAAGGCACGATGCTCACGGTATTGAAGGAATGGGCTCACTCCTTATTCGATTTTCATAAAAAAACAAGCGATTTTCAAGAGTTGCTGTCGCATTCCTATGAAGTTCTTGAAAACTCTTTGAAAAAAACAAAAAACCAATTGAAGGTTTTGAAAAAAGCGGGTGTCGTGGATTCAGGGGCAAAAGGTTTTGCGATTTTCATAAAAGGCTTCATGGATTTCCTGAACCCTATTTTTACAAAAGCCGTAAAGGAATCGGCCGGGGAAAACGCAATAGCCGAAGATTTGCAGGATGAAGATATAAAAGGTTTCAGGTATTGTGTTGAAGCCGTTTTGGACGGCGGGGAATCAACACGCGCGTCTTTGAAAGAAAAACTAAAACAATTCGGGGATTCACTGATAATTGCCGGCAACGAAGATAAGACAAAAATCCACATACACACCGACAAACCTTCCGAAGTGCTGGCAGAGGTTTCTAAAGCGGGCGAAGTATCCGATAAGAAAGTAGATGATATGTTTATGCAAAGCAAGATCAATTCCCAAAAAAAGTTCTCCATCGGCCTTATAACCGACACAATAGCGGATTTACCGGATCAATTCATCAAAAAGCACCAAATAGTTGCGGTTCCGTTGAACATTATGCTAAACGGCCGGGAGTACCTGGACAAGGTGTCGGTGGACAATTCCATGATAACGGCCCAGATCGACACGGGGGGGGAAATGCCCACTTCCTCACAGCCCGATGTCAGGACTGTGGAGAGCGCGATGGAACATATGCTGGACCATTATGATTCCATTGTCGGGATAACGGTTGCGGCGAAATTAAGCGGCACATTCAATGTTTTCAAAATGATTGCCGGCAAACTGGATCCGGAGGGGAAACGAATTTCAATTATAGATTCAAAACAGAATTCAGGCGCCGAGGGACTGCTTGTCATGAAATGCGCGAAAATGATTGAAGCCGGGGTTGCGCATTCGCAAATAGTCGAACGGATAGAGGAAATGACAGGACGCACGAAAATACTTGTAAGTGTGAAAAACCTGGTTACGATGATCCGAGGCGGCAGGCTTGGGACAAGGGCCGGAAAGATAGCCGGGAAACTGAATATGAAACCCATTGTAACACTGGACAAGGACGGTGACGGGACTTTGGGCGGTGTTGCCTTTTCCGATAAGGGCAGCAAGAATAAAATAGTGCGGCAATTTATTAAAACCTATAACAAACAGGGGATTGACTCTTATTCGGTAGTCCATGTTGAAAATAAAATCGAAGCGGAAGAGACAGCCGCGCTCTTAAAAGAAAAAACGGGGTTGGAAACCATGTATGTAATGGAAACTTCATCTGTAATCGCGATAAGCGCAGGTGAAGGCGCCATAGCTGTAAGCTATATATCCGGCAAGGAGCAGGCATGAACATGTTCATTCAGACGGCAATTGTAATATTTGCTTATTTTCTAATACTTTTCATCACCGGGCAAATATTGAAAAACAATTCAATTGTCGACATAGGATGGGGCGCAGGCTTTGTAATCATCGCGCTATATACATACTTTGTGAAAGGAAACTATAGTTTGGCGGGAACCGTTGTCACTTTTCTTGTGTTTATTTGGGGAACCCGGCTTTTCTATCATATTTTAAAGAGGAATATCGGAAAACCGGAAGATTACAGATATGTGCAGATGAGGGAAAACTGGGGTGACAAATCTCCGGTTTTAAAAGCATTTTTGAGAATCTACATGCTTCAGATGATTCTTATGTATATAATATCGATTCCTGTGATATTGGTAAATTCGGCTTCGGAAATGAAGATTCCCGCATTTGTTTACATTGGCGCCGCTATTTGGATTTTCGGATTCATATTTGAAGCGGCAGGGGATTATCAATTAAAGGTTTTCAAACAGAATCCCCAAAACAAAGGGAAGATTTTAACTACGGGATTATGGAAGTACACACGGCATCCCAACTATTTCGGTGAAGCCGTCATGTGGTGGGGGATATTTTTAGCCGCCTTGTCTGTCAAGAACGGAATTTACACCTTCATAAGTCCGATTTTGATTACCTTCCTGCTTCGATTCGTATCCGGGGTGCCCATATTGGAAAAGAGATACAAAGACAGGCCGGAGTTTATCGAATACAGTAAAAAGACAAATATATTCATACCTTGGTTTCCCAAGGTAAAGTGAGTAAATAAAAGGAGGCGGATATGCTGGAAGCATTGAAAATTTTTATTACGGCATTTGTGGTTTTCATGGCAATAGATCTCGTTTGGCTGGGATTCATATCGAAAAACCTGTATAACAAGGAACTGGGTCCAATAAAAAAGGATAAGATTAACTGGGCTGCAGCCGTTGTTTTTTATGTCCTTTACATTGCGGGTCTATCATTTTTTGTAGTAGGTCCAGCACTTGACAAGGTTGCACCATTGTATGCTTTGTATGCAGGCGCAATATTCGGACTTGTCGCTTATTCGACATACGATCTCACCAACCTTGCCACAATGAAGGGTTTTACTCTTAAAATCACTGTGATAGACCTAATATGGGGAACATTTGTCACCTCTGTGGCATCTGTTATAAGCTATTTCATATTGGCATGATTGGCGAGCCATAGTCTTTTTTGGATAAAAAGAGGGAGTTTGCATAGCATCGGATTTCAGTGTGCCAATAATACGGGACATGTGCTGAAAACCTTTATAATGCATGTTTTCATCACATGTCTTTTCCCATTGACAAGTGGTAAATATTGTAATATTCTTAATGTATGGAATCAATATACTGGTATTTGTTAAGCTGTTCTAAAATCGTTAATGACAGGGAAAAGTATCTTCTGGTAAATAGTTTCGGTGGTGCAAAAGAGGTTTTCGATACAACCGCTTATGAAATCGCCAAGACAAACATCATAAGCTATTCCAGGGCAAGTAAACTGCTAAAGAGCGATTTCGATTCAAAAGGATATGAACATATTTTAGAACAAGGCATAAAAAT
>CAZWVS010000127.1:0-5972 GCA_964636935.1 uncultured Clostridiaceae bacterium | reverse complement strand
CTGTTCTTCCGTTTTATAAAGATGAATCGGTTTTTGCATGGAACTTCATCCTGCCGGCGGCTGGAACCATACTTATTGGCGGAGTTATATGGATTACGACCAAGAGGAAAACCAACACCGATGTATCCTTGCGGGACGGCGGGATTATTGTTGTTATGGCGTGGTTTTTATCATGTCTGGTATCTTCGGTGCCTTTTTTGATGAAGGGCGACATGAACTTCACGCAGGCTGCTTTTGAAGCTACCAGCGGATGGACCACCACCGGATTATCTGTTGTGGACGTTACAGCCGCACCGCACATATACCTTTTCTGGCGTAGCCTGATGCAGTTGCTCGGAGGAGCCGGAATAGCGGTTATCGTACTGGCCTCAATAATCGGGCCGACGGGTGCGGGGTTATATAATGCGGAAGGAAGATCCGACTTGCTTCTTCCGAACATAACCAAATCCGCAAAGCTGATGATGTCCATTTATATCGGTTATACATTGAGCGGGACGCTTTTATATATCATCGCGGGTATGCCTGTGTTCGATTCCGTCAATCATGCGATGGCGGCCTTATCTACGGGAGGGTTTTCAACAGTTCCAAACAGTATCGGAGAATACAACAGCCCGTTGATAGAGGTGATAACAATTATCCTGATGTTTGCAGGCACCATAAATTTCGGTGCGCATTATATGCTTTTGACAGGGAAAATAAAGAGATTCGCAAAACAGGGCGAGACAAGGTTCATGTTGTTGCTTTTAAGCCTCGCGATTCCGCTTGTTGTATTTATATCATTAAAGGATTTCTACACCAATCTGGGTGAGGGTATCAGGATAGGTGTTTTCAACCTGGTGTCGTCACTTTCGACAACTGGATTTTCAACGGTCGAATTTGGCAAATGGCCTGCGTTTGCATTCATGGTGGCGATTTTGTTCATGTTGATAGGCGGGGGAACCGGGTCGACCGCCGGAGGAATCAAGCAGTACAGGATATATGTGCTGTTTAGAAGCTTCGCCAAAAATATAAAGGGATTCATAATGCCGGCCAAGAGCATAAAGGAAATAAGGATGGAAAGACCGGAGGGAACCGTTTATCTGCAGGGTGACCATGAATTGCGGACAAGCAATTTTGTATTCATGTACATGGTTCTCTATATCATAGGAGTTTTGATTTTTGTGGCATCGGGTTACTCGTTGAGGGATTCGCTGTTTGAATTCGCATCCAGCATAGGAACCGTAGGGCTTTCAATAGGAATCACTTCAGCCACAGCACCGCCGATAGTGTTATGGACTCAGATTTTTGGAATGATTCTTGGCAGGCTCGAGATACTTGTCATATTCTATGCCGGAATCAGACTTGTAAAAGATATTAAACTGATCTGGGGCAAGCGAGAGCGGAGAATCGATGCATGAGTGATGACCTGACCGCTTGACATGTGATTTGCAGCCATGGACTCTTAATTGTTGAAGCCTGATTATGATTGGAATCAGGTGTAGATACTCAAAATGGTTTCACAATGCTTTTTGATTTCATCCTTCAGATGCTCCGGCTTAATGACGATTGCGTTATCGCCGAATGCGGTTATCCAGCTGATTAACCCCTTGTCGGCGACCGCATCCACATTCATGCGCGACCACCCCTCTTCATCGGGAACCAACCGCAAATCCGGACCGAACCTGTCGAACACATGGTTTGCCATGCTGTTTCTGATTTTAAGCGCAACTTTTTCGGGTTTTCCCGTGAACATGGAGAAGGCCTTGTTCAGATAATCAGCCAGGTCAAACCCTTCAGGGGCGATTTCGCTTATGCTGCGACGCGGCTGGTTTAGGATCTGAATGTCGGTCATGCGCTCTATCCTGTAGTGGGAGAAGTTGTCGTAATCCGCCGTGGCGGCTATCATATAGTAGTTTTCATTGAACCAGGTGGTGAAATACGGACTTGCGGTATAGGTCTTTCGGTTTTTTCTAAAAACCCTGTTGCCTTCGGTGTCATAATCGAAATAGGTGAAGGATATTCTTTTGTTTTTAACAGTTGCCGTATTTATTTTATCCACATTGTAATATATGAGTTCGTTGTCGTGCTTGGGCCTTCTGGAAATTGAAACCTGCTTGCGAAGCTCGCGGGCTATGTTCCTGCTTGTAAGAACCAACAGTTTTTCAATCAGGTCCATGCTTTTGTGATATGTCAAAAAATGCGCCTGCTGCACGGCGTCCATGAGTATTTTTATTTCAGCGGTGTCGAATTCACGGCCCAGGAACCAGCCGTCGGAACCGGAGGAGATTATGTCATATCCGGCCTTTTCCAGCCCATTGATGCTTCTATATATGGATCGGCGTTCTGTTTCAATGCCGAACATTTCCAGATGCTTGCAAATTTCAGTTGCGTTCAAGGGATGATCCTCGTCCGAATGCTCCTTTAGTATGCTCAGGATGCAAAATGCCTTTTGTGAAGCTGTTGCCATGTTTTAATTCCCCCTTTATCAAATATACAGCATATATTGTACCATATATGGTACAGAAAATAGTGTCCTGAACAGAACATATTACAAATAAGACCAAAAATTCGTGATATAATCATGTGGACAATTCAAATGATCTGGAGTGCGCCACAGGCCTGAAAAAGGAGCAAAATGAGTAAAAAAAGACCAAATGTAATCATGTTTTTCACCGACCAGCAAAGATGGGACACATGCGGGTGTTACGGTCAGAAACCGGATGTGACACCTAATCTGGACAAGATGGCTTCCGAAGGGGTGCTTTTTGAAAACGCTTTCACCTGCCAGCCCGTGTGCGGACCGGCGAGGTCGTGCATTCAGACCGGGAGATACGCCACTGTCTCCGGATGCTACAGAAACAGCATAGCCTTGCCGGAAAATGAAAGGACAATAGCGCGATATTTCAATGAAATAGGCTATGAGACCGCATATGCGGGCAAGTGGCATCTGGCTTCCACGAGGGGGGAGTCAAACGTGGACATAGGGCCGGTACGCGACTTCAAACACAGTCCCATACCTGAAGAAAGAAGGGGTGGATACAAGGATTTCTGGATTGCATCGGATCTTCTGGAATTCACTTCCCACGGATACGGCGGCCATATGTTCGACGATGAAATGAATAAAAGGGAATTTTCGGGTTACAGGGCCGATGCGACCATGGACTTCGCGCTTGAATATATGAACAACAAAAACCGCGACACCCCCTTTTTCCTTATGGTGTCTTTTCTTGAACCCCATCACCAGAACGACAGGGGAAGGTACGAAGGCCCGCTTGGCTCAAAGGAGAAGTTCGGTGATTTTGAAACACCGGGCGACCTGAAAGGCAAGGAGGGCGACTGGCTTGAAAACTATCCCGATTACCTGGGATGCTGCAACAGCATAGACAAGAATCTGGGGAAACTGATCGAACATCTTAAAAAGGCTGGTATTTATGATGATACGGTGATCATATACACAAGCGACCACGGCTCGCATTTTAAAACCCGTAACGACGAATACAAGCGGGCATGCCATGACGGATGCACAAGGATACCCATGGTGATAAGAGGCCCGGGATTCAAGGGCGGGAAAAGTTTTGAAAAGCCGGTAAGCCTCATAGACATGGCGCCTACCATTTTGGGAGCCGCCGGTATTGAAAAAGCAGGCCATATGCCCGGTTACGACCTCGGCAAAGTCGCAAGGGAAGAAATCCCCTATGACAGAGAGGCTGTATTTATGCAGATAAGTGAAAGCCAGGTGGGAAGAGCCGTAAGGACGGAGAGATGGAAATATTCGGTCAGGTCGCCGTCGGGCGACGGGTGGAAGGATCCGGCAGCAGATGAGTATGTGGAGGATTTCCTGTATGACTTGTCAAAAGACCCCCATGAGAATAATAATCTCGTCAACCGGAATGAATCGGCCCCCGTGCGTGAAAAGCTTAAAGCGATTCTGCTCGAATGCATGATGGAGGCGGGGGAGGAAATGCCTCGAATATTGCCGGCAAAATAGGTGTTAAATATTCAAATATTAAAAATGTCAACATAAGCATAAGATTTTTCACCACCGTTACTGTTATCATATCCATATGGGAACGGGGGACGGTGGATTATGGAAAAAAGAGAAAGAGTTATAGCGGCGATAGACGGAAGGCGGCCGGACCATGTGCCGACGTGTTTTTCGTTGCACTTTGAAAAGGATAAGGCCTCGGGCGAGGCAGGAGTTGCTTCACATCTGGAATTTTTCAAAAACACGGACACGGACGTGCTTAAGATCATGAATGAGAACCTGGTACCATATATCGGTGAATTCAAAACGCCGGACGACTGGAAAAGGATTGGAAATTTCAGCACCAGCGATAAATTCATGACATCGCAGATCGACATGACAAAGGCTGTTCTGGATGAATGCGGCGATGAGGGATTCACCGTGGGCACACTGCACGGGACGGTGGCGTCCGGAATACACCCCTTTGAAAGCGCTGTCGGATATGAAAGGTCAAGGGAGATATTCTGTGAGCATTTAAGGCAAGACCCGGATACTGTGTTTGACGCATTGAAGAGAATTTCGGAAGGGATGTGCCTTTTCGCGGAAAAGTATATTGAAACCGGTGTGGACGGGGTATACTACGCCGCCCTTGGCGGCGAGGAATACTATTTCACCGATGAGGAATTCGATAAATATATCGCGCCCCTGGACAAGATGATATTGAAGGCCGTAAAGGATGCGGGCGGATACACGTTCCTGCATATGTGCAAGGACAGGTTGAATCTGGACAGGTATGAATCGTATGCTGATTTGGCCGATGTTGTGAACTGGGGCGTCTACGAAGACAATATATCGCTTGAACTGGGAAGGGAGATATTCCCCGACACCACCATAATGGGCGGACTGGAAAGCAGAGGCGGAGTATTGTCCATGGGAACTGAAGAGGAAATTACAAAAGAAGTTAAAAAATTGATAAGTGAGCAGGGAAAGAAGAAATTCATACTGGGAGCCGACTGCACCCTGGCGACCGATGAGGACCGCCGGAGGATAAGGCTTGTCTCGGAAATTTCCCGCAAGATATAAAAAAATCATATTTACCCCCTTGTAAATTCGTTACGGCAGGTTTTAAAAAGACCTGTCGTAATGTATAATTGCCTTAATAAAAAGCTGTAAAGCGGATAGCGATACGGGGGTAGGAATGAAAATCATCACAAGAATTAATAGAATAAACGGCAAGGGCGGCTATTGGTCGGAAAGGATATATGCGGAACTGAGGTATGCCCTGAAATTGTCGAAGGTGAACGGCGGGTCTTATGATGCGGCTATTGAACGGGCGGTTTCATATTTGGAAGAGCGGATCAAGTTTGAAGGCGTCATCACAAAGTCGGCGGTGCTCGAGGCGGAAAAGATTCTTTCGCCGATTGAGACTGCCGCCGGGAAATACACGGTTATATGCGCGGCGCACGCGCATATAGACATGAACTGGATGTGGGATTATGCGGAAACAGCGGGAATAACGCTGGAAACTTTTAAAACCATGCTCAACCTCATGGAGGAATATCCCGATTTTAAATTCTCCCAGTCCCAGGCGTCCGTTTACAGAATCGTTGAAGAGCTAGATCCGGAGATGCTTGAAGAAATAAAAAAAAGAATAGCGGAAGGCAGATGGGAGGTGGCCGCGACAACGTGGGTAGAGGCGGATAAGAACATGCCCAACGGCGAGAGCCATGCCCGTCATCTGCTTTACACAAAAAGGTATTTGAAGCAGCTTCTCAATCTAAAAGATGACGATTTTCTAATTGATTATGAACCCGACACATTCGGACATAATGAGAATGTGCCTGAAACGCTTTCCAAGGCGGGAGTGAAATACTATTACCATTGCAGGGGACACGAAGGACATCAAATTTTCAAATGGGAGGCGCCTTCCGGGGAAAGTGTTATCGCATTTCGTGACCCTGTCTGGTATAATCTCGTAATTTCCCCCGACATGGTTTTGCACATACCGGAATTGTGCGAAAAGTACGGT
>CAZWVS010000126.1:0-6235 GCA_964636935.1 uncultured Clostridiaceae bacterium | reverse complement strand
GGCGCCATAGCCAAGTGGTAAGGCAGAGGTCTGCAAAACCTTTATCCCCCGGTTCAAATCCGGGTGGCGCCTCCAAAAAAATAGATGCTTAGGCGTCTTTTTTTTTGCGTTTCAGTTTTTTTGCAATTGAATAAAAAGGAATATGTAAGTATAATAAATATAGTGAACCTATAATCTAATCATGTAAATTAAACATCTTGCCGTTCAATACAACCATAAAAAGGTTTGCTTGAAATCAATCCGTTTGACCGTTGCCTGATAATGGTGAAAAGGCAAATGGAAAATAGGTCTATGGGAGGACTGTAAAAATGAAAATCGCAAAAGCAGTATTCATACCCTTGATTATTCTCGCTTTTTTAACTACCGGCTGCGGAGCTTCGAAAACGTTGCTGGAAAAAGAAGAGGCCGTAAATATTGAAAGGGAGATAAGAACAAGGAAAGAAGCCGTGCTAGGCGATGTGAATAAAGAAGGGGTCTCGTTGAGTATGCCTAAAAACACATTTGATGAAAAAGTCAATGTGGTTGTCAACGCTTCGCCTGAAAACAATACAGGAAGTTTTGCGAATCAGGATTTCGAGATTTTCGGAGCTCCGGTTTCAATCGAAGTTGAAGGGGCCGAATCCGTGAGATTGAATCAACCCGCAAAAGTGGCGGTTTCCATACCGAAGACACAGCTAAAGGAAATCGAGAGTTCGGATGAGGTTTTTGCCGCATATTACAATAACGGATGGGAATATTTCATACCCGACAATGTCGACCTGAAAAAAGGGATTGTCGAATTCACAACCTATCATTTCAGCGATTTCGGCGCAGGAAAGCTTTCTTGGGGAAAACAGCTTGAATTCCATGCGCAGAAAATGGCAGTCCACACTTGGTCGAAAGAAAATACGGAAAAAAAGTTCACCGATGCGACAAAAAGCCATTTTTACGAGTTGCTTGAGAAACAGCTTGGAATAGCCGATGAGGATGTCAAAGGTAAAATACTGAGAAACATGGTAAAAGAGAACGATTTCGGAAATCTTATCGTAAGTCTTGAAAAAGGCGACATGGAAGGATTCGAAACAAAGCTGGGTGAGATGACCGGAAAGGTGATATTGGAACAGGCGCAGCTTGATCCGGGTTTCATGGGCAAATGGGCTACTATATCGTCAACTGGCGCGAAAGCAGCCGCCAATGCGATTGAAGGCGACTATGAGCAGGCGATGAAGGAAATATCGCTTGCATTAATGGATCAGCATATACTGGGCAAGCTATTCTTGGCCGGAGTGGAAGTGACTGACGCCGCCATAAAGGACTGGAAGGACAAAAGCATTGAAGATGCTTTTCAGGCGTACAAAAACGGAGCCGGCGGTGAGCACGGCTATGACCTCGAAGCCGGCGATTTCCAGAGTCTTCTGGCCCAGATGCGGGGTATTTCTCATAAGATATATTCGGATGCCATAGCCGCTTACTGCCAAAAACACAATGTAAAAGAAAGCAAGCTTGATAAAAGCGTCCTTGAACAGATTAGGGCTGAAACAGATAGGAAAATGGAAGCCGAATTCAAAAAAAGGGTTGCCGAGGAAAATGAGATAGATGAACAGAAATCCCATCACCTTAAAATAATCAAGTCATTTGAAAACAGCCTTCTGCTTAAAAAGGGATCCTTCGGCTACGATTCGGACACCACCCTGGAGAGAAGGATAGAAAGGCTTCACATAGTCATGGGGAACATCCTGGAGCATACGGGGATGAAGCTAAATATCCAACTGATAGATTCGACGGACAAGGAAATGTCCATGGACGACATGTGCACCCTTATCGGCATCTGGTATAACGACAGGACGCCGATGAAAGAGGAGTATTTCGCAAAATTGAAGGAGATGGGCTTTATAAAGGAAGGAGGGCAGACCGGTGAAGGGGAGTATGCCTGGGTGCTTGTTAAAACGATCGACGAGAAGGGCGAGGATTATTTGAAACAACAGGAAGAATCCGGAGGGCCGTACAAGAATACCATCAGCTATGGGGAAAACAATTTTTCAACAACCTTTATTTATACCGGTCCCTCGGACGATTATTACAATCCACCCATGGTTCACGGTGAGACAATCACATTTGAGGGTTCTTTTTCCAAACCCCCCGAAGTGATAAAGGCTGGAGAGGAAATTTCGATAAAGGTTGAATTGAAAGCCGGGGGCAATGACCTTTCATACTTCAGTCCCTTCGCTGCTGTAAAAGGGCAGATGGGTAAAAACGATGAAGCATGGTGGGATTTTAGAAACGAGGACGGTCAGGCAAGTTTCAGAACCGATGTCAACAACGATTATAAATCGTATAGCGAAACAATAACGGCAACTGCGCCGTCCGGAGGGGAGGGGTCTACCATGGATTTGAGATTCCGTTTGTATGCCGGACCGAAAATGGAGACTACTTATATTTACGAGTGGAAAAAGGTGAACGACTGACCGGCACGGGGAAAATCCGTTTGAATGCAGGAAGGATATGGGCGCAATTTTGGAAAGTCAAAAAGGAAACGGTACCGACTGTTTGGATAGTGCTGTTACCAACGGTGAAAAAAACCCGGCTAAGGCACATGAGGCGGGACTTATAGGTTATTCCGAAAAAATCGACGACCCCGCTTTCGAGAAATATATCGGGGACACACGCAGGTGGCCTTTTCAGTTTTCGCTCATATTGGCCCTGGCAGCCGTTTCGGGATTTTACTTTTACGGAGAAAACGGTTCGCAGATGGACAACCCGCAAGCCTTCCATATAGGGTTGGTCATAGGGGGAATGTTCATATTGATTGCCTTACTTACTATCGCAGGCAGAAGAACAAAAAGAACATGGGACGGTGAAGTGGTCGATAAAAGGCTAATAAAAAAGAGGAAGAAAAAATACACGGACAACTATCATTACAACGTAGGGGAATACACGCTTTACACTGTGTATGTGAAGGATGACAAAGGGAAATCCCACGAAATAACCGCAATTGACGATAAAACGCTTTTCAACTATTACAGGGTAGGCGACAAGGTGCGTCATCATGGCGGATTGAATACTTACGAGAAGCATGATAAATCCAATGATGAGATAATATTCTGCAATGCTTGCTCGACCATGAATGAAATAAAGGATGATTATTGCTTTCGCTGCAAGTGTCCGCTTCTCAAATGATATAATTGAATATATAGGAACGAAAGGGGAAATGCATTGCATGGACATAAGGGATGATGCATACACATGGGACATCGATGTGAATCTTCTAAAGACACCGTTCATACTATTCGTCGTATGGAAGGTTTTGATGCTGTCTGCGTTTATAGTGCCTGCGCTGCTTGCGGTCATCGACCTGGTGGAAGGCGACTTCGGATCCGAGGCGTTGATGACATATTTGGAAATATATCTGTTGATTGCGGCAATCCTGACCGTTTTGGCGATTGTAGGGTATTACGCCGTATTCATACCGATGGCCGGAGTGAAATACGGATTGCGATTTAAAATGGATGATTCCGGTGTCGACCATATAGTAAGGTCCTCCCAAAGGAAGCGGAATTACTTGATGTATGTCCTGGGAATAACATCGGGGCTTTCAACGGGGAATCCCGGTGTGGCGGGGGCAAATGCCATGGCATACTCGCGGAACAACATGTACACCCCTTTTAAAAAAGTGAAAAAGATAATATATTTTCAGAACAACGGAATAATCAAGCTTATATGCCGGAATCATACAAGAAACGTGATTTTTGTGAAAAAAGAAGATAGTGAAAATATTTTTAAACACATATCCAATCGCTGCGACAAAGCCTCGGCAATAATAAAAAAATCGTAACCCCGTCAATAATCAAATAACCAAATGCCCCGGGCAAACGGTCAACCATATGCCTCCAACCATATGCCCCGGGCAAACAGTCAACCAAATGCCTCGGGCAAACGGTCAACCAAAAACCCCGAGGCAAAAGCCTTATTTTGTTAACAAGACCCCCCCTTATGTGGTATTATTATTCCGTACTAAAGAAAAACCGGAGGGGAAGACATCCCGGCGGATGCCTGCAATGTTTCTATGACGAATAAAATTTTTAAAAGAACAGTGGCTGTTATGGGTGTGGTTTTGGCATCTATAATTTTGGCTATTTTCACTTATTCGGTCATAAACGGATATTCCGCCGGCTATATAATGAGACAGGTATTCCCCAACAGCGCGGAAGGAGTATATAAACCATATGCCCTTACGGAAGGGAATTTCGGAAGCGGTGCCCTGATTGAAGGGGGCGGCGGGATCATCTATGTAATGGATGAGGGGCTTTTCAGCACATATGATGACAACGGAGATGAAATATCTTCCGAAATAAGAAATCTGGAAGAATCCGGCTTGTCGGCCGAAGGTGATTATGCGCTTCTTTATGACAGGAAAAACGGAAATTTTGAAATATATAAAAAAGGGAAATTGGTTGAATCCGGTTCTGTGCAAAGACCGGTGCTCGGAGCTGTAATGCATAGGGAGGGGTACGCTGCTTTTATATTGGAAGGAAGGGACGGATTTTTGGGGAGGATGACGCTTGTCGATAAAACGGGCGAGAGTGTGGCGATATGTGATTACTCTGACAGATATCCGGTTTCAGCATGCCTTTCCCATGAGAGTGACAGATTTGCAGTAGCCGGAATGATTGCAAACGAACCCGAGAAAACAGCCGTGGACATATATGCAATAGGGAAGGATTCCCCGGTCGCCGGTGTGAAATATGAAACGTCGCTTCCTTTGGTGATGTCGGGGGATGACGATGTTTTCATAACCGTGGGCACTTCGCAGGCTGTGATCTACGGATTCAGTGAGAATGAGATTGGCAGAATCAACTTGAACAATGCCGCTGAAGTTAAAAAGGGACGTAACGGGTTTTTTGTCTTAACACAAGCGATTTCAGGAGACAAGATTGTTTTCATGGATAAAAACGCAGAGATTTCATGGACTTATGACACAAAAATCAAAGTAAAAGGCATGACGGAGAGCATTTCAAACATAATTTACTGGGACGGGACGAACATGGGCGGGCTTGACGGTGAAGGCGATGAAATCGAAATACCGGGAGGATTCGGCACTGTGCTTGGAACCGTAGACCTGGGAATGGGTAAAATCGCTGTTCTGACTCCGAAAAGCCTGGTTTTATATGAGTACAGGTAAATTATTGCTCTCTCAAGGTAGACTTTTTATGGGTATGAGTTGTATAATAAGTCCCAAATATAAAAAAAGGATGAGATGTCATGGTTGCCGCGGACTATATAGCAATAGGAATAATAGTTATTTTCGCACTTATCGGCCTTAAGGCGGGTCTTATAAAATCAGTCTACAGGGTTGCGGCCTTTGTTGCGTCCATCTATCTTTCCATAAAACTGTCAAAGCCGGTGGCGGGCTGGTTCGTAAATACCGGCATCTATGAAGGTATAAGGGAATCGATAGAAAAGCTTGTCGCCAAACTGAATATAAATTTCAATGAAATCAGCGACCCTTCAAACGCGCAGAGCATACAGGAAGCGATGGCAAAACTGCCCTTCCCGGAAAACGTCAAGGAGAATATTGCCGAATCAATGGCAGAGAGCGGATTAAAGGCTGCGGCCATGATGGATGAGTTTATTGACAAGATCGCCTTTTTCATACTTGTTGTCATCTGTGCAATAGTGCTTTTTATAATCCTCAGGATTTTGTTCTGGTTGATCGGAATGCTTATAAAAGGAATCGCGGACATTCCGATAATCAAACAGGTGGACAGGGTTTCCGGGTTTGTGCTGGGAGTAGCCATAGGTCTCGGAATAGTATACGGGGTTTGCCTGCTGCTCACATATACGGCCTCATTTGAAAAACTTGACTTCATTTACGAAAACATTAACAAAGGCGTTATTGCGCCTTTCTTCTATAACCACAATATATTGATCGGATTTTTTAACCTTGGAAAAGAGGGATTGCAATGAGAAGCGATATCATGACAAAAGGAATTGAAAGGGCGCCGCACAGGTCTCTTTTCAAAGCCATGGGATATACGGACGAAGAGCTGAAAAGGCCTTTGATCGGGATAGCGAATTCAAAAAGCGAAGTGGTTCCCGGCCATATTCATCTGGACAAAATAGCGGAAGCGGTCAAAGCCGGGGTGAGAATGGCGGGGGGGACGCCGGTTGAATTCAGTACTATCGGCATATGTGACGGCATAGCCATGGGGCATGAGGGAATGAAATATTCACTGGCATCCAGGGAATTGATTGCCGA
>CAZWVS010000125.1:0-6296 GCA_964636935.1 uncultured Clostridiaceae bacterium | reverse complement strand
GCTTAAAATAATAATGGGATTCGAAGAACCCGACGAAGGCAGGGTGATCATACCCGGGTCGGCTAAAATCGGATATATGAGCCAAAGTTTTTCGGAATTTTACAATGAAGAAGCCGATTCCAAAACCGCCACCTTCGTTTCGGAAATAGATGCGCTGGAGAATAAGATAAGAAAAACCGAACACATGATAGCCGACAGCGCAGGTGAAGAGCTTGACGCCCTTTTAAAAGAATATTCCAGGTTGAATGACAGGTTCACGGCAATGGACGGATATTCATTTGAAGTTCTATTGAAATCCGCCTTGAACGGGCTGGGGCTTGGCAGGGAGAGCCTTTCCGTGCCCCTTTCCAAACTGAGCGGCGGTGAGAAACTGAGGGTGATGCTGGCTAGAACGGTCATATCAAAACCGGATCTGCTCGTGCTTGACGAACCCACGAATCATCTGGATATAAAAGCCCTTGAGTGGCTTGAAGACTATCTTGTGAATTTTGAAGGCGCCGTGCTGCTGGTTTCACATGACAGGGTTTTCCTGGACAAGACCGCCACACGCGTGGCGGAGCTGGAATACGGAACGCTGAGGATAATGAAAAGCGGGTATACGGAATATCTCAGACAGAAAGAGATACTTAAGGATTTTCACTTTAAAAAGCGAAAAGACATTGAAAGAAAAATAAAAAACGAAAAGATAATAGTGACAACCTTGAGGCATCAGAGGAAGATATCGGCTTTTAACAGCAGACTAAAAAAAATCGAAAGGCTGGAAAAGGAGCTTGAGACCCTCAGACAAAGCGGGGTAGACATGCATCTTGGCAAGATACCGATAAGCCTCCCCGGAATTCATAATGATGTGCATGTCAGCTCCGAGGCGGCGAAAGCTGAAGGCCTTTCAAAGGGCTTCGGAAACAAAACCTTATTCAAGGATGCCTCTTTTTTGATCAGAGGGGACGACAAGGTGGGCATAATAGGGGACAACGGAACCGGTAAAACCACTTTGCTTAACATCTTAAGCGGAAAAGACAACGACTACGCCGGAAGCGCCGGCATAGGGGGATGGATAAGATACGGGTTCATAGGCCAGGACGTATCCTTTGAAGATGAAACGCTCTCCGTGCTGGAAAAAATCAAATCGGAGGCAATAAAAGCAGGCTATGGGGAAATGTCCGACAGGGAAGCGCTTGCATATTGCGCGGACTACAAATTCTACGGAGAGGAAACGGGCAAGAGGCTTTCGGTCTTAAGCGGCGGAGAGAGATCCAGGCTGGCCATGGCCATTGTCATGCTTTCAAAACCCAATTGCCTCGTAATGGACGAACCTACAAACCATATGGATATTTATGCAAGGGAGATAATGAATGACGCCTTTGCCGCTTTCCCGGGGGCGATCATAGCGGTTTCCCATGACAGGCATTTCCTGCGGAAATGCATAAACAGGATCCTGGCCCTGGAAGACGGAAAAATCATTGTTGTGGAAGGCAACTACGACGAGTATCTCCGGATGCGCGAAGCTGAAGGGAAAACCCCTGAGGAAACAAAACAAAAAACCAAAGCAGGAGGAGGGGGTAAAGGAACCAAGGAACCGGTCATTAAAGAGGAAAAAGGAAAAACACAGACCGAGAAAATGATAAATGAGTTGGAAGACTACGTCTTTTAATTCGAGAAAAACATAAATGACAATACCGGGTATGACG
Organism: uncultured Clostridiaceae bacterium; assembly: GCA_964636935.1. Classification (GTDB taxonomy): domain Bacteria; phylum Bacillota; class Clostridia; order DUPQ01; family DUPQ01; genus JAFGQE01. The sequence continues at coordinate 4,608 of CAZWVS010000125.1, read as the reverse complement.
AGTATGATCAATACGGCAGGAAAAAGACAAAACTTGAGGAGCTTTACAAAGAGTGGGTGAAACAGATGAATTAGGAATTCATGTTATCAGGGACTAAATCGAGATAAACTGATAGAATGATATCATACTGGTGGAGCTGCAAAACCAAAAGGAGGACGCCATGTTTGCAAAGGCATATGAAAAAGCTGTGAAATTCACGCTGCCGGTGATAGTGTCAACGATAAACTACGAAGGCAGGGTTGAGTGCGGATGCGGCGCGTATACGGTGCTTAACAAGGACGGATGGATACTCACCTCGGCACATGTCGTGCATTCGTATACCAACTACATTCAGCACAGGGAGCAGATGAGAAAATATACGGAAGCGCTGGAGGATATAAGAAGCAGGCCGGGACTGGATGAGAAGCAAAGAAAAAAGAAAATATCAGGTCTCAAGAGCTACCCGGGATGGATAGTGAACCATTCTTTCTGGTGGGGCAGGGACGGTGTGGTGTTAAAAGACATATCGGCCCTTAAAGAAGGCGATATCATGATAGGGCGGCTTGAACCCTTTGACGGGAGAAACGCAATTGAATATCCCGTGTTTAAAAATCCCGACCGGATGCGTTTTGCAACAAACCTCTGCAAGTTGGGATTCCCCTTCAGCCGGATCGAGGCTGCCTACAGCGAAGAAAAAAACAGATTTGAAATAAAAAAGGGAGCCCTGCCCCTTCCTTTTTTTCCGATTGAAGGCATATACACAAGAAGGCTGACCGCCGGCAAATCCGGTGACGGTAAATACGACATCACATTTCTTGAGACATCGACTCCGGGGCTTCGCGGACAGAGCGGCGGACCGATATTCGATACCGAAGGCATGGTATGGGCCGTGCAAAGCCATACCGCCCACCATCCCCTTGGATTCAGCCCGAAAATAGTAAAAAACGGCAAGGAAGTCGAAGAGCACCAGTTCCTCAATACCGGTGTAGGCGCCCACGGGGAGATGATAGTCAGGTTTCTGAGGGACAAGGGTGTCGACTTCAAAATGGAAGATTGAAAAACAGCCCTTTATTTCTTAAGGATTCTTAGGTAGAATGTAAACAAATGATTTTGGTGGTGCGAACATGCTTGATGAATGGTTGAATTGCGACATGCCTGGGATAGCCAAAAAGCTTGAAAGCTTGAATACCGATTACTACTTCAAGGAAAAGACAATCGGTTTTGCCGGGAAGGAAAAGGTTAGAAACGTCATAAATTTTCTCCGGGCGGCCCTGTTTCCCGGAGTATATGACAAACACCCGATTGATGAAAACGAGGTCAACACAAGCATCACGAACAATATAAGGTCGGCCTCGGCCGAGCTGCTCGACCTTATTGAAAAGGCTTTCAGGAACGAGTGTACGGACGAAAAACTGCGCAATAGCGGTGTTTGCGACAAATGCAGGGAAAAGGCGGCTATTGTTGTCCGCGGCCTTATGGAAAGGCTTCCGGAAATAAGGGAGCTTCTCCATCTTGACATACTGGCTGCTTATGAAGGAGACCCTGCAGCATGTTCAAATGAAGAGATATTGTTAAGCTACCCTTCGATTGAAGCGATGAGCGTGCATAGGATAGCCCATGAGCTGTATTTGGGGAAAGTTCCCATGATACCGAGGATAATGAATGAGTACGCCCATAAAAACACCGGCATCGACATCCATCCGGGTGCGAGAATAGGCAAAGCGTTTTTCATCGACCACGGCACGGGGGTGGTCATAGGCGAGACGTGCGTGATAGGAAACAATGTCAAGATCTATCAAGGTGTTACACTCGGCGCCAAAAGCTTCCCATTGGATGAAGCGGGCAGGCCGATAAAAGGCGTGAAAAGGCATCCTGAAATAGGCGACGGCGTGGTGATTTATTCGGGTGCCACAATACTGGGGGGGGACACGGTTATAGGGCATGATTCCGTCATAGGCGGAAACGTATGGCTCACACACTCGGTGCCTCCCTATTCAAATGTCTATAATTCACAGCCAAGACCGACGATAAAGTCAAAAAACGGGGATTAGGGGAAGATATCACATATGGTAAAAGTTGAAAACATCAGCAAGACATTTAAACTTAACAGAAAGCAGATGGGCAGGGAAGGGACAAAAAACAGATATAAGAAAGCTGTTATCGATGTCTCTTTCACTGTCGAACCGGGGGAGATTTATGGACTTCTAGGCCCCAACGGCGCAGGCAAGACAACGACATTGAGATGCATATCAACCCTGATCCGTCCCGACACGGGGTCTATTGAAGCCGCAGGCATGGATGTTTTGAAGAATTCATCCGCCGCCAGGAAGAAGCTTTGCCTGCTGACGAACGACCTGAAGGTGGACCCCAATTTCACAGCGGACTATCTCTTCACTTTTTTCGGAAGACTTCATGACATGACAGGTGATGAAATACGAAAAAGGAAGGATTTGCTTTTCCGGGAATTCGGGATTGACGAGTTTGCCGATGTAAAGACAAGCGACATGTCATCTGGAATGCGACAGAAACTCTCCATAGCCATAAGCCTGGTGCACGATCCCGGCATCATAATATTCGACGAGCCTACCAACGGCCTGGATACGATAACCGCCAGGACGGTAACCGAATATCTGAAGAAAATGAGGGATGAAGGCAAGACCGTGATTGTTTCAACACATATCATGACGGTGGCTCAAAAGCTATGCGACAGGATAGGAATTGTGATAAACGGCAATCTCGCAGAGGAAGGGAGTCTCCGGGAACTGCTGGACAGGACGGGTGCTGCTGACCTGGATGACGCATTTTTTGAAATATATAAAAATACCGGGAGGGCAAGCATTGCAGAATAATATATTCACAATAATGAAAAAGGAACTGAAAAGGGTGTTCATGGACAGAAAACTCGCCTTCGCCGTCTTTATAATGCCGGGGCTCACCATTGCAGTCATATACTCCATCATGGGAGGAATGATTGAACAAACCGGCAGGGAGACCGATGAACACATCCCCGTCATGCATGTGGCCAACATGCCGGAAGAATTCAAACAGACAGCCGATGCCATGTACGGAGATGGTGTTGACATAATCGAATTTGAGAAAAGCGAACTGACAAAGAATATAGATATGCTGGAACAGGGTGAGATCGATGCGATTTTGGTTTTTGAAAGTGATTTCATTCAAAAAATGGAGTCGGGGCTTCCTCAAATAACTAAATACACAAACAGCCTGGAAGACACCTCGCTTATGGCCGGCTATATGGCTGACGGGATTTTGGAGTCTTTCAGGCAGTCCGTATTGGCGCAAAGGCTTGGAGACAGTGAATTGGCGCTTGTTTTCCAAGCCGGTGAAGAGGATGTGGCCGAAGCCGGTGAAAAAGCGGGGAAGGCGATAAGCATGCTCATGCCCATGCTGCTTACGATTTTCCTGTTTGCCGGAGCGATGCAGGTGGGGATAGACACCATAGCGGGTGAAAAGGAGAGGGGCACCATAGCCACCATGCTGCTCACCCCGGTTAAAAGGGGTCATATTGCAATCGGGAAAATGATTAGCCTTGCCATCATATCCCTTGTCAGCTGCATATCCTCGCTTATCGGGGTCCTCATATCCCTTCCGTTTTCAAAAAGCATGTTCGGAGGTGGATTTGAACTGTCCGACCTAACATATAAAGCGGGAGATTTCTTGTTCATGATTGTCCAGATGGCGGTTATGGCGCTTTCCTTTGTCGCCATCATATGCCTTATGTCCGCCCTGGCCAAGAACATTAAAGAGGCGGGAAGCTACATCGCCCCCGTATACATACTGGTGATGATGATTTCAATGAGCACCATTTTCGCCGGAGACGGCGGGGCCTGGGGATATTTTACGCCCATATATGGAAACATATTGAATATCAAGGACATCCTGAAGTTAAGCTATTCCCATGTCAACGGTTTACTTTCAATAGCGAGCGCATTGCTCTTCGCGGCATTGATGTCCTATATGATGGTCAGGATTTTCTACAGCGAACGGATGATGAAATCATAGGCGTTTTAGCCCTGGGCTGTCACTGAAAGTCATATGAACAGCCTGTTTGCGAGGGTCCTGAATTGCCGGGAAACCCCATGTTTGCTTTATGCTTAAGTGAATAACACCCGTGGCTTTAGTCCTGAGAGGTTCAAATCCGAAGTCAAATGATATATAATTTTCACGTAAAGGGAAAAAGGAGAAAGTGAATTGGCTGAATTAAGATGGCATCCCCTTATAAAAGACTGGGTGATAATTGCATCCCATAGGCAGGACAGGCCCCATATGCCCGACGACTGGTGTCCATTCTGCCCGGGAAGCGGAAAGGTGCCCGACGATTACGACGTGCTGGAGTATGACAACGACTTCCCGGCCATGAGCCAGGACCCTCCGGAGCCGGATGACGTCGCAGGCGGGGTCTATAAAACAAGGGAGGCCCACGGCAGATGCGAAGTCATCCTGTATTCACCCGACCATCACGGGACCATAACCGACTTGAGCGATGGACACATGAGGAAACTGGTTGATTTGTGGACTCAGAGGTTCGAGAAAATTTCAGACGACGAAAAGATTAAATATGTTTTCATATTTGAAAACCGGGGGGAGGCCGTCGGTGTCACAATGCCG
>CAZWVS010000124.1:0-6341 GCA_964636935.1 uncultured Clostridiaceae bacterium | reverse complement strand
GAGTTGTTTTTGCGGTTGTTTTGGGTTAATATGTGAAGTAGCAAGGCGGGGAGGGTTTCTTATGAAAGCTTTTTACGAGAAAATGGTCGAGGTCAACGAGGAGAGGATACCGGTGATCAAGGCTAATCTAAACGATGATGAAGGCAGCATTTTTTATGGTGGTTATGAGGGTGCCAACGGGCTTTGCGAGCAGTATGCGACTTTGTCGCAGATGATGCATTGCACTGCGGCATATTTCTGTCCCGACTCCAAATATCATAAAGATGCGTCTGTCATGGATATGATAAAGGGTTTTATAAATTTCTATTTCAACACGGTGCATGAGGACGGCACCGGGGACTGTCTGATAACCGATTTTCACACACCCAGCTCTTTTGAAGGCATAAATGTGGCGAGGGCATATAAGATATTCCAAAAATATGCAAAAACCGATGAAGAAGAAGCAATAATGAATGATATTTACCGTTTAATGGAGACACTTGGCGAAGGTCTTTTGAACAGCGGCCACAGGACACCCAATCACAGATGGATGATATCGGCTTCCGCAGCTCTCATATATAACATAACCGGTAGACAAGAACTGCTTGAACTGGCACAGAGATATCTCAACGAAGGCATCGACATCGATGAATACGGCGAGTTCACCGAGAGATCGCCGGGAATGTACAACGAAGTCAACGACAACGCCCTTTTTGAAATCGCCCGGGAGCTAAACAGGGAAGACCTATATGAACACATAAAAGTCAATATGGCTCTGCTTTTCAAATACATGGAACCCGACGGAACAATATTCACCCAGAATTCAGCGCGCAAGGACAAGGGTGAAAACGACCCGGGCATGGGTTTTTACCCAACGAGGTATTTCTATATATATTTGCAGGGTGCCTATTTCTTCAAAGACGGAAGGTACGCCGCGTTCGCGCACAGGATAATGTCGGAAGCAATAAAATACGGCAGGTCCGTACCCGACGACCTTTGGATATATATGCTTTATGACGGACTACGCGATTACGAGCCCGAGCTGGAAGAGCCTGCAACAAATTACGAAATGTATAACCCCATGTCAAGCATATACAGAAAAATAGAAGATGATTTCAGCGTTTCCGTAATAGGCAACAATGCAAACTTCCTTTTCATACAAAAGGGTGATTTGAAATGTTATGCAAGATTATGCGCATCGTTCTTCATGAAAGCCCAGTTCCTACCTGAAAAAGTTGAAAAAGACGGCGACGAACTCGTCTTGAAATTCTCCGCCACAGATTATTACAAAAAAGCATTTGAAACCAAGCCGCCCACAAGCATGTGGAGGGAAATGGACCACGGCAAAAGGGAAACCTGCAATTATCAGACTTTGGATATCAGTGCAAGAGTGAAGGTTGTGGGAAAAGGTGTCAACATCCACGTAAAAACAGCCGGCACCGACAGGGTGCCCTTTAAAGCCGAATTCGTTGTGACCGGCAACAGCGCCGTCTCAGGCGAATTTTTCGACGCCAGGGGAAACCCGGGCGAAAGCATAATACCCCACAGGGGGATGGTGAAGGTAAAAAAGGGGAAAGACACAATGCATATAGGCCCGGCATTCAAGGAGCATAAATACACGACGGATATGCGGGGAAGCGTACCTGCAAGCTCAAAAGGATTCACCATATATTTCACCGAATTTACAAATTTGGACCGCGAGATAAAAATCCGGTGCAAATAAAAACACTTGACCGCGGGTTCATCCCTCAGTATAATGTTACTTGCGCCGTCAAAAGGCGCCGCGTTCCTCAATAGCTCAGCTGGTAGAGCATGCGGCTGTTAACCGCAGGGTCGTTGGTTCGAGTCCAACTTGGGGAGCCAGACGGAAAGCGCCTTTGCCTTAAAAAGCGGAGGCGTTTCTTCTTTTCTAAGGGGGGATGTAGTTGAAAATCGGGATTGAATCCAATCTTTTAAAATTCATTTTCAAGGATGTATACTTCATAACCGGAACCGCGTACGCGGGCAAGTCCACCATGGTGAAGCTTCTTGCGGAAAAGTTTGACGGAATCCACTGCGGTGAAAATTATCACGACAGGTTGATGGACGCCATAAGCGTCGAAAGGCAGCCGAACCTCGGGTATTTCCAAACCATGGGAAGTTGGCAGGAATTCATTGGAAGGACACCCGGGGAATATGCCGCATGGATAGAAGGATGTGCGAAAGAAGCGACGGAACTTGAAACAATAATACTGATCCAGCTGGCAGCCAGGGGCAGTAAAATATTCGTAGATACGAACATAGATGTGGAAATTTTAAAGCTAATCTCCGACTATAACCATGTCGCAGTAATGCTAAGCCCTAAAAACATGTCGGTTGAGCGCTTTTTCGATAGGGATGACGAGGAGAAGAAATTCCTGCTGGAACAAATAAACAAAGCCCCGGATCCCGGGAAGGCGATGGAAAACTTCAGGGCATGCCTTGAGAAAATCCACAGCGGGGAAAATTACGAAAAACTTGCCGAAAGCGGTTTCTTCACATATCTTAGGGAAGATAGGCTTTCCATAAACGAAACACTGGACTTATTGGCAAAACATTTTAAATTGTCATGATAAAACGGAACTTTTCGTCCCCGCAAACGTATAATATGTGAAAGGGCGGTTTGACGTCCTGATTTGTGATGTTATAATTAGAGGACGTTGTACGCAAAGGATATGTGTGCAGAAAGCCTTGATGACAAGGCGGATGAAAGGAAAGCAGTGAAGTGGAAGGTACAAAGCTGATTGCGCAAAATAGAAAAGCCCGGTATGATTACTTCCTCGAAGAGAAATACGAAGCGGGGATAGCCTTATCCGGTACCGAAGTGAAATCGCTACGCGCAGGCAATGTGAATTTCAGGGACAGCTATGCAATGATCCGCGGCGAAGAGATATATATAGTGGGGATGTACATAAGTCCCTACGAAAAGGGTAATATAAACAATGTGGATCCCGACAGGGACAGGAAGCTGCTTTTGCACAAGGCTGAAATAAGAAAACTGATCGGGAAGACGGAGCAAAAGGGATATTCCCTCATGCCCACAAAAATTTATTTCAAGAGGAACAAGGCAAAACTTGAGATAGCCCTTGCAAAAGGTAAGCGGCTATATGACAAAAGGAGGGATGTGGCCGAAAGGGATGCTAAAAGAAGCATCGACAGAAAACTTAAGAATTATAGCTGAATGTGAAAACATTTCCTGTTCTATTGGGCTTTAAAACATGGGGGCGCAATGGTTTCGACGGGATTGTAGAAGCAAGATAAGCGGGTAGAGGATTCTCGTTGGCCTCTTTAAAAAACGAGGAACTTTTAAACTAAACGCAGACAATACTGCTTTAGCAGCTGCCTAATTAATTAGGCGCTCATCTCCCCGGGGTATCCGAGTCCCGGATCAGAGGTGTCATCTATCGGACCTTAGGTGTTGAAGGTCAAACACCGGCACCGTTCTTCCAAAGCTTTGAGGAAGTTACAGGATTATGAAGCACCCCTAGTTGTCGAGCCGGTTCGCAGGCGCGATGGCATAGGGTAAACAAAATGCGAACTACACCCGTAGAAAGTCCTGTGGACATGGTTTCGGACGCGGGTTCGATTCCCGCCGCCTCCACCAAAATTTGCCAAAAACCCTGGAATTTCCAGGGTTTTTGGTATATTATTAGGCGAAATTCCATTTTTTTCTTGCTTTTATTCCGGTTTATAAAAATTTACAGCGTTTATCCTAGTTTATCGCCTCTATCAGTGCCTTAACAACCATCAGATTTATCGCTCTTCTCCATCAGAGATATAGCTTTCACATATATCAATACTTTTACATCGGCAGTTGATATAGCTCTCACATATATCAATCCTTTCAATTCAGCAGTTTTCAGTTATCATGGGTTTGGATTAGTCTTAATCCCAACGGATTTCTTCCCTCCGATTCGTTGACAATTATTTTAAAAACTATTATACTGACCTTAGTCAATGATTGCAGTCCGTCTATTTTGCAATTAAGTGATGTTTCAAACAAGCAGCCAATGGTTATACGAGAAATGAAGGCCCGATTAGCATAAGCAGTTCGAAAAAGGAGACAGAACTTATGAAAAAGACACATATACAGACGAAAGACAGTTTGTGTTCATTGGTATCCAAGCGGCGACGTTCAAAAATCTTATCAGTGGCGCTGACGGCAGTTTTTTTACTGACCATGTTCTTCAACACTCAGCCGGTATTTGCACACGCTAGTGGTGGATACAGCTATGAGCCGGGTGTTGAAACCAGCCTCAAAGACGGGATGCCATGGTTTGATTATTCAGAATGGATGACATGGTTGAGTGATTCAGCATGTATCAGCGAACTATCCATTCCGGGAACCCATGATTCAATGGCTAACAGCTCAAATTTTGAGAATGGGTGGCTTATCGCCCAATGCCAGTCAAAAACATTAAAAGAACAGTTGGAGTCGGGCATCAGGGCAATAGACATCCGTTGCATGCATTATTATGAATCACCTAAACTGCTTGATTGGGGCATCATTGGCAGTTCAGATGAATTGAACATGGATAAATTTGCCATATATCACGGTCCCATGTATCAAGGTAAGAATTTCAATGATGTGCTTAAAGACTGCCGGGATTTTCTTGAGGACCATCCCGGAGAAACGATCCTGATGCGGGTGAAGGAAGAGAAGGATGCCTGGGAATACATTCCTGAAACCTTTCCAATAAATGGTGAGACAATCGCATTAAAATCAGAAATTGAAGCCAGAACCACCTTTTCGCAAACATTTGAACGATATAAATCAGAGTATCCGGATCTGATATGGGACCCGTTGGAGTATAAGGATGTAAACGGCAAAAAGTATGTCAAGGCTCCGGAGCTGGGGGAAGTAAGGGGGAAGATTGTTATTCTGGATGATTTCTCCAAAAGCGACGGTTTATCTGAACCGTATGGGCTAAGATGGGAAAACAATAACTGGCATAAAGAAAACATCATCATGAATGTTCAGGATGAGTATGATCCGGACAGATTATATGATAAATGGGAACATGTCAAAAATCAGATGATTAATACGGATAGTAATGAAAATACAGGGAAAATATTTATCAATCATCTAAGTGCAAATAATCCTACAACAGTTGGAATAGACAGCGAATACGAGGTGCCGCTACCACCGCTTCTGCCATTTTTCTTTGCAAGTGGCCATATGACACCCGCTACTGATTCGCCCCGCCTTCTCACCGGGATTCATGCGGAAGGCAATTCTGATATTTTCCCGGATTTTCCTCGGATAAAAGAGACTTGGAAATTAAATAATACCATTTTGTCCACGTCTGATCATTATGAAACGATGGGCTGGGGCATCATAGGCGATGCAGTTGGCGGCATAGGCGGTGCAATCGGTGATATAGGTGATGCAATCGGTGGTGGAATCGGTGATGTATTTGATGGTATAGGCGATATGCTTGGCGAAGCATTTGGCGATTTATTCGGCGATTTATTCGGCGATTTATTCGGTGATGTATTTGGTGATTTATTTGGCGATTTGTCAAATACTGAATATACAGCGACGTTTATTTATTATGAAGGCGTCAACGAACTGGTATTGAACTATCTGCCGGAGGTAGGCCGAACTGGTATCATGATGATGGACTTTCCGGGACCGGATCTTATAAGTTCAATACTTTCCAAGAATGACGGTTTGATTGAATATATTAAAATCTACCCATACAACACAGAATGGACCAATCAGGATATCACAGTGAATGCTAAAACAATGCCCGGATGGGTGCTAAAAACAGAGAGCCATACATTTACCGAGAATGGCAGTTTCACCTTCGAGGCTTTATTTTCCATTTCAATTCCGTATGTTGGGGAGTACAGCATTGACTATTCAAGACAGGTTACCATTACGAATATCGATAAGGTTGCACCGGTCATTACCATTACAGAACCGGCTGACAACGCCACATACATATTGGGTGAACAGGCATATGCAAGCTGGGAGGCTGCTGACCACGAGTCGGGCATCGACACTTCAAATGCAACAGCGGAAAACGGAGAAGCACTCGATACAAGCTCAGTAGGCACAAAAACATTTAGTGTGACAGCTACCGATGTAGCCGGCAACACCTCAACAAAAACAGTCACCTATAACGTAACATATGATTTCAGTGGAGTGATGCGGCCTGTCAAGGGGGATGGTACCAATACCTTCAAACCGGGCCAAACCATACCAATTAAGTTTAGCCTGACGGATACAAATGATCAACACATAACAGACAGTGTTGCCGAAATTTATTATGCAAAAGTCATCGATGGTGATGCCGGTGCTGAAACAGAGGCAGTCGGCACAAGATCTGCAGATCAAG
>CAZWVS010000123.1:0-6356 GCA_964636935.1 uncultured Clostridiaceae bacterium | reverse complement strand
CCCGCTATGTTGATTACGAACAGCGGAAGCAGTATTACGAATATCAGGAGCACGGCATATTTCAGCCATTTGAGTTTTGAAACCGTCGGCCCGATTTTTATCTTTTTACCGGGTATCTTATACAGCAGTTCCTGTAATAGGCCGAAGGGGCATATCCATCCGCATATCCATTTTCCCAGGAATCCGCCGAAAAGCAATATGAGGCCGAGGACATAATATGAAAACTTATACTTATAGCTTCCCAGAACGGCCTGCAGGGAGCCTATGGGGCAGGCCCCGAAAGCGCCGGGGCAGGAATAGCAGTTCAATCCCGGCACGCACACGCTTTTGAGTTTGCCCTGGTAAATGGTTCCTTTTAAAAATCCCGGTATGTATGCATTTGTAAGGACGGCTGTCACAGCCTGGACTATTCTTCTTCTCATGGCAGTCACCCTAACCCTATGCATTCGAGGCATATTCTTATCGCCTTGTTTAAGACGTCGGTCATTTCATCCCTGAAGATTCCGTATACAATCATTAAAATCGAAGCCAGTATGATTGAAATTCCCGCTATTTTTTTCTTTTTAATAAAAACCGACCTCCCCCGTTTATATCAGTTCCCGGGAAAATATTCCGCCGCGATCTTGTCCCATGCGGGCAGCGAACGCCTTATTGTCCCCATGTCTATGCAAAACGCCAGCCTGAAATACCCTTTCCTTCCAAAACCCTTTCCCGGCACGACAAGCACATTGTATTTTAGCGCCGTCTCCACAAAATCCATTTCGTCTTCGGTGGGCGATTTTACAAACAGATAAAAGGCCCCGTCGGGTTTTTTGCATTCGAAACCCAGTGAAACCAGGTGTTCATAAAGAAGCTCCATCCTTTTTTTGTATATTTCCCTGTCGACTGAGGAACCGCCCGCCTTGGCGACTATCCTCTGGGCTATTGCCGGCGCGTTTACAAACCCCAGCGTGCGGTTGCAAAAAACCAATGCCTCCATAAGCAGCCCCAGGTTTTCCATACGCGGGCTTACGGCTATGTAGCCTATCCTCTCCCCGGGCAGCGCCAGGGATTTGCTGTATGAGTTTACAACGATTGAATTGTCGAAAATGGTGAGCACTTCCGGCGGTTTTGTTTCCGTGTAGATTATCTCGTTATACGGCTCGTCGCTTACGAGGACTATCCCTTCGCCGTATTCCTTTTGCTTTTTGTCCATTATTCCGGACATGCCTTTTAGCGTCTGTTCGCCGTATATGACTCCCGAAGGGTTGTTGGGCGAATTGATAAGCACGGCTTTCACCGACGGTGTGAGCGCAGCTTCAAAAGCCCCGAGGTCTATGTCGAAATCCTCATCCGTTTCGACAACTACGGGCACTCCGCCGGCGTTTTCTATATAGAATTTGTATTCTGCAAAATACGGGGCGAAGATGACAACCCCGTCGCCCGGATTCAAAATCGATTTGAACACCACGTTGAGTCCGGCCGCGGCTCCGCACACCATGCAAATGTTGTCCGCGGGGATTTCCATGCCGCACCTTTTTGAAAGGCCGCCGGCTACGAATTCCCTTACAAAAGCGTAACCCGCGTTGGACATGTATCTGTGGATGCCGGGCTGATTGTCGGCGGCGATTTCCCTTATGGCCATTATCACCTCTTCAGGCGGCTCCACCTCCGGATTGCCTATGCTGAAATCGAATACGTTTTCAGCTCCGTGAACCTGTTTTAGCTTGTTGCCCTGTTCGAACATGGCACGTATGAAAGAAGCTTTTTTCAAATCTCCCGCTATTTTTTTTGAAAACATAAAAACCCCCGTAATTTTTTTTGATTATATCATAGACCCCGCAGGCTTTTTTATGGCGGACCGGCATTTTCTATACCGCCTTATGGACCTCGAACACAAAAAGCATCCCCGAGCCAACGGTTATATGCGCCCTGTCGGATACCACCTCGTTGCTTATGCCGGTCGTCCATCCCAATCCGGCGCTGTGGTTTTCAAGCGGGTATTTGAACACTTCAAGGGTGATGCCCGTTGTTTTGTCCGAGGCCGCCATAAGGGATACGGTTAGTCCCTTTTTGCCTGTCAGCGAGGTGCTTCCCGTGCATAGGTATATGGTGCCTATGTCATCCGATATCCTGCCTTTGGCCCCTTGTTCGTGTATCGTTATCAAAAGACGCACATTCGCTATCAGGTGGTCGTTCCTGATGCCCGTCGCGCATATCATTGTTATTTCGCCGGCGCCCGCTTCAAGCGCCCTTATTACAGCCAGATGGGTGTCGGTGTAGTCTTTTTCGGGAGGGGCGGTCTCAATTTCAACTCCCGCCAATTCATTGAGCGCTTCCCCGCTCACCGAATCCATGTCGCCTACGACAAGGTCAGGCTCCAATCCGTAGAAAAGGGCGTATTCGGCCCCCTTGTCGGCGCAAATTATCATTTCGCATCCCTCGGCCTCACGCATCGCCTTTTTTCGCCCAATGCGCGCCCCGCCGGAAATAATGAGTGCTTTCATCGCCCTGCCGCTTCTTTCAACATCCTTATGGCCTTGGCCGGATCATCGGCTTTGTATATGGACGAGCCCGCAACGAACACGTTTGCCCCCGCGGCTGCGATTTTTGATATGTTGTCGGGGGATATGCCCCCGTCCACCTCTATGTCCATATCGGGATTCAAAGCGTCGGCCATTTTTCTGAGCTTCCTTACCTTGTCAATGCTGTATGGGATGAATTCCTGTCCGCCGAATCCGGGATTGACGCTCATTATAAGCACCATGTCCAAAAGGTGCAGGATGTTTTCAAGGGTTTCAACGGGGGTTGCCGGGTTCAATGACACAGCCGCCTTCGCTCCGGTTGATTTGATGAAATTTATGGTTCTGTCGAGATGCGGGCAAACCTCCTGATGAACGCAGATTATGTCGGCGCCGGCTTTTGCAAAGGTTTCTATGTGCGCGTCGGGGTTATGAATCATCAGGTGCACGTCCAGCGGAAGCCGTGTGACTTTCCTTATGGATTCTACCACGGGCTGCCCTATTGTGATGTTTGGCACGAATGCCCCGTCCATCACATCCACATGGATGTAGTCGGCTCCGGCTTTTTGAACTTTTTCTATTTCCTCGCCCAGCCTGGAAAAATCCGAAGCTAGTATCGATGGCGCGATTTTAATCAAAATCAGTACCCCCTTTTCCTGGTCTCGGCCTCCTTGGCCTGCATATATATTTTAACATATCTTTCATGTCTGTATTTTGATATTTCCCCGTCGGTCACGGCCCGTTTTACGGCGCATCCCGGCTCATTGATGTGCCTGCACCCGGTAAATCTGCAATAATCGTGGTATTTGGTGAATTCCATGTACAGCTCTTTTATTTTTTCCGGTTCTTCGAGAAACCCCGCGTCGAGATTTGAAAACCCGGGTGTGTCTACTATGTACCCTTGGCCCGCCTCGATGAAGTTGGTGTGTCTGGTCACGTGTTTGCCCCGGCCGATTTTCTCGCTTATCATGCCCGTCTCCATGACTTCCCTTCCGGCTATTTTATTTATTATGGTTGACTTGCCCACACCGGACTGGCCCGCAAATACACAGGTCTTGCCCTGTATGAATTCCACAATCCTGTCTATGCCCACGTCATTTTTTGCAGATATCATCTTCACGGGGTAGCCCGCAGGTCCGTATTGGTCTTCAACGGTGTCATGAAAACCTTTTTCCGCCATTTCAGATTTATTTATGCAGATCACCGGCTGTATGCGCCTGTCTTCAAAAACACAGGCGAGCTTGTCGACGAGAATGAAATCCGGTTCCGGGTCGCGGGCGGCCATGACAATAAAGGCAAGGTCTATGTTTGCCACGGACGGTCTTTCAAGACTGTTTTTCCTTTTGTTAATCGAATGGATCCGGCCTTCGCCTTCTTCTTCATGGATTATTTCAAATTGGACATAGTCTCCGGGAAGGGGTTTTTCGTCGTTTTTCCTGAAAAGACCCCTTGCGCTGCATTCGTATGTTCCTTTTGAGCTTTTGACAGTGTACAGGCCTCCTACGCCTTTTAGGATAATGCCTTCAGGCAACCAATCACCCCTTACCTTCCGTTCTCTTCCCCGGTTTCCCTATTCCGTGTCAGACCCGCCGGTTGCCGGTTCTATGACCTGCGTTCCGGGATTGTCTGCAAAATCGTCATAATACAATATGGTTTCCGTATCCACGACATTGTTCAGAAGCACCTTTATATATGTGCTGCCGTTTTCAGGTATTTCTACCGGTATCAGGATCGGGAAATGTTCCTTGAGATGCGACTGCGAATACACTATGTCGGTTATATCGGTATGCGACGGCGTCGCCTCCACAACCACTTTTATGGGTTCGGACTGCCTTTCCAGATTGCCGGGCATGTACGGGTATTGGACCAATACCCTGTTTACGGGGACGCTCAGCCTGAACTCCAGCCTGTCACCTTCGCGCCCGCCGGCGCCCGCCGCCGGAACCTGCTCCACTATTACGGAATTCTCGGTTATGTCGTTGGGCACATAGCCCCCGAGTTTCAGGTTGTAATCAGAAAGCATTTCCTTTGCCTCGTCCAGTGTCAAACCTTTGAAATCAGGTATCGTGACAGCCTTAAGCTCCGGACCCAGGCTCACATACACGCTGACTGTTTGCCCCGGGTTCGCAACCATGCCTTCAGCCGGGTCGGTCCTGATGACCTGTCCTTTTGCTATGTTTTCGTTTTCTATTTCAATTTCGATGGGGTCGAGTTCCAGGTCTTTCAAATCACGTTCCGCAATCCTGTATTCCAGGCCCTTCAACGGCGGAATGACTATTTCTTCAAGTCCGAGGCTCACGGTGAACCTGATTTTGTTGGCGGTAAGCTCTTTAAATACTATGCCCTGCTCCTTGTCCTGTTCCATGATTATGCCTTCGGGGACTTCATCGCTGTAAACACCGTGTTTTTCAACTATTATCTTGAACTCGTCCTCAAGTTTTTCCTTAACCTCTTCGTATTCCATCCCCCGGTAGTCGCCCAATATGTATTCCTCGGGCTCGGGTATTACGGTTGTCAACATTTCCGTCACCCCGTAATATGCAAGTATCACTACAAGGGCCACGGCTGATAGCACAGCCAAAACCGTCGCCATCGTATGTCTTTTTCTATATTTGGTCAAAGGTACGTCATACTCCTCTCCAAGTGCTCTAGAGCCTGAAACAGGCGTGAAATTTTTTGTTGAGTCCATTTCGTCGAAAGCGTTTTCCGTGCCCTCGACAAAATCCATATTGATGTCGAAGGATGAAGGCAGTTCCCTTCCGGCTATTGCGGCATCCAGCTCCTTAACCAGTTCAGATGCTGCTTGATATCTGTCGTCGGCACTTTTTTCCATGGCCTTTGTCACTATGGTGTTGACATCATCCGGGATGTCCGGGTTTATCTCTTTTGGAGCCTTAAGCTTTTGCTGCAGATGCTTCACCGCAACGACAACGGGTGTCTCTCCGTCGAAGGGCGGGCTGCCCGTAAGCATTTCATACATCACCACTCCCAGGGAGTATATGTCTGTCCGGGCGTCCACATATCCGCCCCTTGCCTGTTCGGGGGAGAAGTAGTGTACCGAGCCCACTGTTTTCCCGCTTAGTGTGAATGTGCGCGCAGAGGCGGCTTTGGCTATTCCGAAATCCGCGACTTTTGCGGTGCCGTCTTTTGCAAGCAGCACGTTGTGGGGTTTGATGTCCCTGTGAACTATGCCGTTTTTATGCGCATGTACAAGCGCTTTGGCAATCTGCATCGCTATTGTGAGGGCCTGGGCGGAATCGAGCATGCCTTGCTTTTTTACATAGTCGCTCAGGATGACCCCTTCAATGAGTTCCATCACTATGAAATGCATGTCCCTGTCCACACCCACGTCGAATACGGCCACTATGTTGCTGTGTGAAAGTTTTGCCGCGGCCTGCGCCTCGGCGTGAAATCTTCCGACGAACTCCTCGTCATCCAGAAATTCCTCTTTAAGTATCTTAACTGCAACGAGTCTGTCCAGCTTGTTGTCTTTCGCTCTATATACGTGACCCATTCCACCCGTGCCGATGAGTTCCATCAGTTCATATCGCTCATTGAGAATGGTTTTTTCCATACATTCCTCCGGTTATTCTTCCATATATGCAAGCTGCACGGTTATGTTGTCCTTACCGCCGCGTTCATTTGCAAGATTTATGAGTTTTTCGACGGCTTCCTGCGGCTGTTTTGTCGAATTGACGATTTCCAGCATCTCCTCATCCTCCACAGCGTTTGTGAGCCCGTCCGTGCATAATAGTATTTTATTTATTCCGCTTAGGTCGGATTCAAAGATGTCAGGCGCTATGTCCGTGTCGATTCCCAGGGCCCTTGTTATTATATTCCTGTTGGGGTGCTGTT
>CAZWVS010000122.1:0-6441 GCA_964636935.1 uncultured Clostridiaceae bacterium | reverse complement strand
CCGATGAAATGGATGCTTTCGACGAAGGGATGGTAAGTGAATGAAATATATGTATCATATGGATAACCGTGAAATTAAAAGGGTGGCTGTCGGATTATTAAAGGGAAGATGGGGCACTGCGGTCCTGATTGTGCTCATAGCTTCACTGATTACCGGATTCGGAGGAATCGGATCATGGAAGATCGACTCGGATGAAGCCGGATTCCTAAATGAAATCGTACCGGCTGCGGCGGTGGCGATATCGCTTTTTGCAGCGGTTTATTCCGTGTTCGTGGCCAATGTCGCTGACTATGGTTTCACGACTTCATTCCTAAGGTTGGGCAAGGAGAAAATCCTGGTTTTCGAGGACCTGTTCGGAGGTTTCAGGGATTATACCCGTGTGCTTTCTATGATGTTCCTCAAAAACCTCTTCATATTCCTGTGGAGTCTGCTGCTTATCATCCCCGGTATCGTAAAAGCCTATTCATATGCGATGTCCGAATACATACTCCTGGAAAACCCGGAAACGGACGCATTGGGCGCAATAACGAAAAGCAGGGAGATGATGCGGGGGAACAAAGCCAGGCTTTTTATGCTGGACTTAAGCCTTATAGGATGGTGGATACTCTCCGTGCTCACATGCGGCATCGGATTTTTATGGCTGGGCGCGTACTATAAAACCATACATGCGGTCTTTTATATGGACCTGAACAACCCGACCCTGGAAGAAACGTTGTAAAAAAGGCTGCCAGTAAAAGGCAACCCCTTTTTAGCTTCCGCGCAAAAGGGCTGCCGTCATTCTTGGATGAAGCAGCCCTTTTCCATATGACATGTTTCACGCATCAGACCTTGAAAAGCAGTTCCGAGTAAGTCGGGAATGGCCAGATGCCGCTGTCGGTTATCCTTTCAAGCCTGTCGACGGGTTCGCGCAGATTTTCCATTGCGCTGAAAACCCCATCCCTGTAAAATGCCGCCTGTTCAAAACACCCCTCATCAAATTCATGGGCTTTCGACACGGCTTTTTCAAGACTTGAGGCAAAGTCCTTGATTTCCTTATTCAACGAAGACACTTCAGCCAGCAGCTCTTCCTGAGGTGCGGTTGTGAAGTTGTTTCCGCAGGCCCGGATGGAGCTTAGGGACTGTGCCAGCATCGACGCGTATTTAATGCCGGCGGGGAGAATCTGCGTCCTTGCCATTTCGATTGCCGTAAGCGCTTCGATGTTTATTGTCTTTATATAGTTCTCCAGCAGCATCCCGTATCTTGCGTTGATTTCGCCTTCCGACAAAACAGCGAATTTTTCGAATACATCCTTTGTGGATTGTTCAAGCATGACCTGACACGCATCCACCATGTTTCCTATGTTGGGCAGGCCCCTTTCCCCGGCTTCACGCACCCACTCTTCGGAATAGTTGTTGCCGTTGAACACTATTCTTTTATGTTTTTTAATAATCACTCCGAGAACATTTGTCACAGCGGATTTCAAGTCGTCGGTATTTTCCAGTTCGTCCGCAATTCGACAAAGTGAATCCGCGACTATTGTGTTTAATACGAAATTCGGACCGGCTATGGAACCCGAGGAAGGTGTCATCCTGAATTCGAATTTGTTACCGGTAAATGCAAAGGGGGAGGTCCTGTTGCGGTCCGTTGCGTCTTTTGGAAGGGGAGGGAGCGACGAAACCCCGACTGTAAGGGAACAGGCTTCCGTGCTGTTGGCGGGCCTGCACTGTTCGATGGATTCAAGGATTTCAGTCAGCTGGTCACCCAGAAATACTGAAACTATGGCAGGCGGGGCCTCGTTCGCGCCCAGCCTGTGATCATTGCCGGGATTGGCCGCTGAAAGCCTGAGCAGCCCCGCATACTCGTCGACCGCCCTTAGGATTGCACATAGAAACACCAGGAATTGCGCGTTCTCATGAGGTGTGGAACCCGGCTCCAAAAGGTTGGTCCCGTCATCGGTTCCCATGGACCAGTTGTTGTGTTTGCCCGAACCGTTTACTCCGCGGAAGGGTTTTTCGTGAAGAAGACATACAAGACCGTGACGGAGAGCCACTTTCTTCATCATTTCCATAACAAGCTGGTTATGGTCCGTGGCTATGTTCGTGGTGCTGAATATGGGAGCGAGTTCATGCTGTGCCGGAGCAACTTCGTTGTGTTCGGTTTTTGCGGAAATCCCAAGACGCCACAACTCTTCATTGAGTTCTTTCATAAATCCGGAGATCCGTTCTTTTAAAGCGCCGAAATAATGGTCGTCAAGCTCCTGCCCCTTGGGTGGCATGGCGCCGAACAATGTCCTGCCGGTGAAAAGAAGGTCCTTTCTTTTGTCATACAGGGTTTTATCGATCAGAAAATATTCCTGTTCCGGTCCGACGGTTGTTATAACCTTGGATGAAACAGTGTTCCCGAAAATCCTCAAAATCCTCATCGCCTGTTTGTCAAGGGCCTCCATCGAGCGTAGCAGGGGGGTCTTCTTATCGAGCGCCTCACCATTGTATGAACAGAAAACAGTCGGTATGCACAAGGTTGAATTTTTTACAAAGACAGGGGATGTGCTGTCCCAGGCTGTATATCCGCGGGCTTCGAATGTGGCCCTTAACCCTCCCGAGGGGAAGGACGAGGCATCCGGTTCACCCTTGAACAGCTCTTTTCCGGAAAACTCCATTATGACTTTCCCGTCGGGAGTGGGGGAAATGAAGGAATCATGCTTTTCCGCGGTTATGCCGGTCATCGGCTGGAACCAGTGGGTGAAATGCGTGGCCCCTTTCTCTATGGCCCAGTCCTTCATCGCACCCGCTATCACTTCCGCCGTTTTCGAATCTATCGATTCACCTTTGTCAAGCGCGCTTCTGAAGGCTTTATAGATTTCCTTCGGAAGCCTCTTCCTCATTTCAGATTCGCTGAATACATTCGAACCGAAAATTTCCATTAAATAACTCATTTCAATTTGCTCCTTTCCAATAAAAAAGACGTCCACAATACGTGAACGCCTCTGTTCCGGTTAAATCAGGCAACATCGCCTTTATAAACTATTTATCAATATTATACAGTGGAAACGGCAATATGCAAGCAATTTTTCAGTTTTTTTTACAATTTCCCCGGATTATGGGGGTGGATGGACTGTTTGGCGAAACAGCATTAGGATAATGAACGATTTAATGGGCAAAATGCTTGAAACACTTGAATAAGGCTCGTTTGCAGCAGCCATGGTTGAAATAATGAAACATATAAAGTAAAATGTATAGGAGTAACATGAAAGAAAGTAAAGGTTGGGAGAAATGGAAGAAAAAGCCTTGCAGCAGATACTGGAAGCTGAGAAAAAAGCAGATGAAATAGTTTCACAAGGAGTCCGCCGGGCCGGGGAAGTAAGCGATAAGGCTGCTTCTGAAATGAAAAAAATGAGGGCGGAATTCGATGAAATGCTTGAAACTGAAATAAAACGCATAATCGAGGCCAAGAAGGATGAAGCGGCACAGGAAGCGGAAAAAATCGAGGCATCCATTATTTCCCAGTGTGAAGAAATAGAGAAAAAGGCCGCATCAAACATGGAAAAAGCGGTTGAATACGTTATAAAAAGCATAGGGGACGGCACGTGGCAATAGTCGACATGAAAAAAATAACATTGGTCGGTCTCCATGACGAAAGGCACCGGGTGCTTGCCCGTCTTATGGAAATCGGCGCGATGGACATAGTTGAAGCCGACATAGACGAAAGGCTCAGCGGCAACTTCCAAAAAAAGCTGGACGAAGAAGATATCCGGGAGCTCGAAGGCAAAATCGGCACGCTTGAAAAAGCTATTGGGATATTAAAGCCCTTTGATGAAAGAAAGAAACAGATTTTCAAGGTCAGAAAAGACATAGACACCCATGCTTACAGAAGTGTTGTGTTCAAAAGACACGATGTTTTGGAAAAGGCTTCGGAAATAAATTCCATAAACGGCGAGATGCTGGAGGAGAAATCACGAATCAATAAAAACAGGAACACACTTGCCTCGCTTGGATCCTGGTCCGCACTTTCAATACCGGTGGATATCGACGCCACGGCAAATACAAGTATCATAAAAGGCATGCTGCCTGCGGCGGCGGACGTGGATGAGATAAAAGACACTATCGAACGCGGGGAACTGGCGTGCGAAATAAGTGTCGCAGGAAAGGACAATGAACAGATATACCTGACCGCCTTCGTCCATAGGGACGATTACGAGGAAGCGATGACAGTGTTGAAGAGAAACGGATTTTCCTCGACGGATTTCAAGGGCTTCGAAGGCGGAATCGATGAAAACATAAATAATGTGAGTAAAAACATAGAAAAAGCCGGTTCCAGGATAGAGGAAGTGGAGGGCAGGCTGGCCGAGCACTCCGGACACCTCGATGAAATCGAAATCGTATATGATTATTATATGATCCGAAAGGACATTTCCCTTACGGGGGGGGACATTGCATCGGGGAAAAGGATTTTTTACATTGAAGGCTGGATCCCCGCTCCGGCAGAGGAAAGCCTTGTAAGTGAAATGAAGGAGAAATGGACTGTCCATATCATGACAAGGGACCCATATGAAGATGAAGGGTTCCCCGTCATGCTTGAAAACGGATTCGTCGGGGATTCCGTTCAGGACATAACGGAGATGTATTCGCTTCCACACCATGAATCAGTGGATCCGAATCCTGTCATGGCGCCCTTTTTCATACTTTTCTTCGGATTGATGTTTTCAGATGCGGGATACGGCCTTGTCATGGCCGGCGCAGGCGCATTTTTGTATTTCTTCGTAAAGCTCGAAGAGAAGATGAAGAGGTTCATGAAGATGATGATGCTTTGCGGTTTTGCGACGATTTTCTGGGGGGCGTTGTTCGGAAGCTGGTTCGGCAACCTGATACCGA
The DNA here is from genome assembly GCA_964636935.1 of uncultured Clostridiaceae bacterium. Taxonomy (GTDB): domain Bacteria; phylum Bacillota; class Clostridia; order DUPQ01; family DUPQ01; genus JAFGQE01. The sequence continues at coordinate 1,590 of CAZWVS010000122.1, read as the reverse complement.
TACTCAGCGGCAACCCCGGAAGGGACATATCGATTTGGTTTTCCCCCATTGACAATCCCGAGTACCTGTTGATGTGGTCGCTGCTTTTCGGAGTGATACATCTGTATATCGGGCTCGCAATGCGTGGAGCCAACCTTGTTAAGAAAAAACAATATCTCGCAGTGCTGTTCGATGTGGTTTTCTGGTACGTTTTCTTCACAGGGGCCATATTCATGGTTCTGTCTTATGTGCCGGGAGTATCGCCGGAACTGGCCGAAACCCTGGCGCCTTACGGAACCTACATGCTCCCGATAGGAGGGGCGCTGCTCCTTCTCACACAGGGAAGGAAAAGCAAAACCATCGGCGGCAAGATTGTCGGCGGGCTTGCCAGCATATACGACCTTGTCAACTTCATGAGCGATGTGCTATCCTATTCGAGACTATTGGCTTTAGGGCTTGCGACTTCGGTCATAGCGACCATAGTGAACGACATGGGTTCCATGAGCGGGTTCAATGTATTCGGGATACTCGTGTTCATACTGGTTTTCCTGGCTGGACACACCTTGAATTTCATGTTGAATGCGTTGAGCGCGTATGTCCATTCCAGCAGGCTTCAGTACATAGAGTTTTTTAATAAGTTTTTTGAAGGCGGAGGAAGACCCTTCCGGCCTTTTAAAAGGAATACAAAATATATAAGGATAAGGGATTAGGAGGTACAAGATGTTTGATGGAAATTTCTTCGCCATACTTGGTGCGGCACTCGCATTTCTTCTGGCGGGCATAGGTTCCGCAAAGGGGGTTTCGCTTGCCGGTGAGGCAGCCAGCGGAGTTGTTGCCGAGGACAGTGACAAATTTGTTTCAGTCATGATACTGGAGGCTCTCCCCAGCACACAGGGGATATACGGTTTTGTTATTTCGTTTATGATAATGGCAAAGATGACTGAACTGGGCGCGTCAATGGATGTGAACAGCGGGATAGCCCTTCTCATAGCCAGTCTTCCCATAGCGATTGTCGGATTTTTCTCCGGGATATATCAAGGCAGGGTGGCTGTATCGGGAATAGGAATTGTTGCAAAAAGATCGAGCGACATGGTTAAGGGGATCATCCTTACACTGATGGTCGAGCTTTTCGCCATATTTGCGATTCTTATATCCATACTCATGATCGGCAGGGTTGGTTGAGCATGTCGGGCATTGAGAGAATAACTGAAAAAATACTGGAGCAAGCCAGGCTTCAGGCGGAGAACAGGGTCGAATATGCCCGCGAAAAAGCCCGCAGGGAAAAGGACGAGCTTGAAAAAAGGCTTAAAAGAACCAGGGAAGCTGAAATCGAGAGGGCGGAATCCGAGGGCAAATCCCAGGCGGACCGCATCGTGGCCGATGTCATGCTGGAAGGACGCAAGAAAAAACTGACCGCCAGACAAAAAGCGGTGAACGAGGTTTTTGTAAAGGCGTTGGATAGGATTGTAAAATTACCCGATGAAGAGTATGTGGAATTCATGAGTAAGATGATTGTCCCCTTTTTGGACGACGGGGAGAATGAATTGATGCTTAATGAAAAAGACGGAAAAAGGATAGGCGGGAAGCTGATTGAAAAACTTGCGTCCGAAG
>CAZWVS010000121.1:0-6590 GCA_964636935.1 uncultured Clostridiaceae bacterium | reverse complement strand
TTTTAGGTATCCCCAGGGAAGCCGGGGAAGACGAGATAAAGAAAGCCTACAGAAGGCTTGCCAAGAAGTATCATCCGGATGTAAACAAGGTCGATGCCGATTCCGAGCATAAGTTCAAAGAGATAAGCGAAGCTTACGAAGTGTTGCGTGATCCGAATAAACGGTCTCGTTACGACCGTTTCGGGCATGCAGGCGTAAACGGAAACGGCGGTGGGGCACAAGGCTTCGGCGGTTTCGGCGGCTTTGGAGGGTTCGGTGGCGTTGAGGATATTTTTGAATCCTTCTTCGGCGGCTTTGGAGGATCTTCGCGAAAAACAGGACCTAGAAAGGGTCCCGACATAAGGGAACACATAACAATATCTTTCGAAGAGGCGGCATTCGGGATAAACAAGACGATTAATGTTTTAAGACACGAGCCCTGTCCCAAGTGTGAGGGAACCGGCGCAAAACCCGGAACAGAGCCTGAAACATGCAGCAAGTGCCACGGTACAGGCAAGGTACGTGAACGTCAGAACACATTGTTCGGACAGATAATCAATGAACGAGCATGTGATCTATGTGGCGGAACAGGCAAAACCATCAAGGAAAAATGCGATGAATGCAGCGGGAGCGGCAAAATCCGCAGAACCAGGAAAATTGACATTAAAGTTCCCGCAGGAATTGACAACGGGCATACGATTTCTCTAAGGGGAGAAGGCGAACCCGGTACCAAGGGGGGCCCGGCGGGTGATTTGCTGGTGACGGTGAAAGTGGAGCCTCACGAAATATTCGTTCGAAACGGCACCAACATATACCTCAAAGTGAACATATCATTCACACAGGCGGCGTTGGGGGATGAAATTGAAGTGCCTACCATAGACGGCAATGAAAAACACAAAATAAAATCCGGAACACAGCCGGGGGAAAAATTCAGAATGCGAGGCAAGGGAATACCGTCGCTTAGAACCGGCCATCGCGGGGATCAAATAGTGGAAGTCATTGTCGATGTGCCGAAAAAAATGAATCGCAAACAAAAGGAAGCGCTCAAGAAATATGCAGAGTTGATGAGCGGAAGAAAAAAATGATAAAAGAAAGTGCAAAAACATGAAATGGATTGAAATCTGTATAGAATCCGATACCGACAACACGGAAGAGGCATCCGCCGAACTGATGGAAGCGGGAGCGGGAGGAACCCAGATACAAAATCCTGAAGAAATAAAATCCCTTATTGATCAAGCCGGAGCAAACGAGCTGGCCGATTACCGGGATTTTTCTTCATTTTTAGAAAAATATAGAACAACCGCATACCTCCCACCCGACATTAATTTTAAAAATTTAAAGGGTGCCCTAAAAAAAAGATTCCCCAAATCAAGAATTTTGATAAGGAAGGTCGACGATTCTTCATGGGAAGGAAACTGGAAGAAATATTACACTTCCTTTCAGCTGACTGAAAAATTCAAAGTCGTACCATCCTGGGAGGCGGGCGGCAAACCCGCTGATAATGAAATAATAATAGATCCAGGCATGGCATTTGGCACCGGTTTGCACGAATCCACGAAACTTTGTTCAGCCCTTGTTGAAAAAAATATAAGTATGGGAGACGTTTTCCTCGATATCGGGACAGGAACAGGGATACTCTCGATACTGGCATCAAAATCTGGTGCAAAAGAAGTAATAGCATTTGATATAGACGGGGCTGCTGTCAAAACAGCAAAAGAAAATATGAAGATCAACAACGTACCCGATGCACTGATTTTCAAGGGCGAATTGAGCCAGCTGGACACCCATCTCAAAAAAACAAATTTTAGGGCACCCTTTAAATTTGACCTTGTGGCGGCCAACATTGTGTCCGATGTGATAATCGGTCTTGCAGGTCAGTTAAGGGAAGTTTGCAAGAAAGGAGGTAGGCTGATCTGTTCCGGTATCATAATCGAAAGGGAAGATGATGTTGTAAAGGCGTTGGTAAATGCAGGTTTTACAATTTTAGAAATCAAAAGAGAAAACGAATGGACGGCCATAAGCGCATATGCCTAGGTTTTTTATAACAAATCACGATATCGAACCTGGAAAATCGGCACATATAGCAGGTGACGACGCTTCACACATAAAAAAATCACTCAGGATGAAACCGGGAGATGATATTATCGTGTGCGACGGACGAGGAAACGATTATGATGCAATAATAAAAAATCTTGAAGAGGATTCCGTTGAGGTGGAAGTAACTCGAAAAACCGCCGTAAATGGGGAACCCGATATAAAAGTGAACCTTTTCATGGCTGTTACAAAAGGCGAAGGTTTCGAATATGCCATACAAAAGTGCATAGAAGCCGGTGTGAATTCCATTACACCGCTGACAACCCAAAGAACGGTGGTCAACATAAAAAACACTAAAATGGATAAAAAACATGAAAGATGGAACCGGATCGCCCTTGAAGCCGCAAAACAATCAGGAAGAAGCATGATACCGTCCATACATTTTCCGTTGGAATTCTATGAAGCCCTTACCGGTCTGCATGAAGATGAACTCAACATAATCTGTTATGTTGAAGAGGGCACCCTTTCTTTGAAATCCTTACTGAAAGGCAACAGGGACGCAAAAGTGATGAATGTTTTTATCGGCCCGGAGGGGGGCTTCACCGTTGAAGAATGGGAAAAAGCTGTAAAAAGCGGCGCCGTCAGTGTGAGCCTCGGCAACAGAATCCTAAAGGCGGAAACCGCCGGGTTGTTCGTAACAGCCGCCACCATGTATGAGTTCGATCAGCTCGACAAAAAAGCAGAAAAAGGCAGTAAAGGGAAGTAAAACGCCGAAAAAACACGCAAATTACCATAATTACGAAAAATACTGGAAAAATGAAACATTTATGTTATAATAATTCAAGGCTTAGGGAAGAGGTATATTGATGGCAGTAAGCATGACCGGATACGGAAAAGGCATATACGAAAACGGTGATATTTCAATCAAGGCGGAAGTGAAATCTGTCAACAGCAGATATTTGGACATAAATTTCAAAAGTTCCCGTGGACTTTCTTTCGCCGAGGAAAAAATCCGCGGGATTGTAAAAGATTCAGCCACCCGTGGGAAAATAGACATATATGTAGGTGTTCAGGGAAGTATCGGCGATTCAAAAAAAGTGGTTGTCGATGAAAAACTGGCTCAATCATATAAAGAAGCATTGACCGGCCTTAAGAAAAAATTCGGATTTAAAAAGTCACTCACAGTTGATGCGCTTTCGGCCTTGCCCGGAATCATCTCGCTTGAAGAAACCGAACCTGAAGAAAATGAAATCATGCCCTTTGTTGAAGAAGCTGTACAAAAAGCACTCGATACATTCGTGGCCATGCGCGAAAACGAGGGCGGCGCAATAGAAGAAGACATGAAAGAAAAAATAACTGAAATGAAAAAAGCAATGGCGTTGGTGGAAAAAAGCTGTGTAGGAATTGTCGATCAGTATAAAGAAAAACTGAATCTGAGGATAAAAGAGCTTACAGAGGGAAACGAACCCGATGAAACAAGATTATGCCAGGAAGTTGCTTTCTATGCGGATAAAAGCTGTGTCGATGAAGAGATAACAAGAATCAACAGTCACATACGGCAGTTTGAAGAAACACTGGGAGGAAGAACAATAGGAAGGAAACTCGATTTCATAATCCAGGAAATGAACAGGGAAGCCAATACAATCGGATCAAAGTCCTCCAACATTGAACTGACAAACCAGGTGCTTGAATTAAAAAGCATAATAGAAAAATTGAGGGAGCAGGCTCAGAACATAGAATAACGAAATAAAGGGCATACCAAGCTCTTAAAAAATTTTATGAATAGGGCACCCTTTGAAAGGACGAACATGAAATTGATAAATATAGGATTTGGGAATATGATTTCGGCCAACAGGGTCATATCGATAGTAAGTCCGGAATCCGCGCCAATTAAAAGGATGATACAGGAGGCAAGGGACAAGGGCAACCTTGTTGATGCGACATACGGCAGAAGGACCAGGGCGGTAATAATCACCGATTCGGGGCATGTGGTATTGTCCGCGCTGCAGCCTGAAACCGTTGGACACAGGCTGGACGAAAAAGAAACTCCCGCAGAAAACGTTTAAGGAGCAATTGATGGCTGAAAAAGGAATGCTTATAGTTGTATCGGCTCCCTCCGGAACCGGAAAAGGCGCCATAATCAACAGGCTTATAAAACAGGACAAGTTAATATCCCACTCCGTTTCCGCCACTACCAGAAAACCAAGAAAAGGTGAAAAGGACGGGAAGAGCTATTTCTTTGTTTCAATCGATGATTTCCGGGAAATGATAGAAGAGCACGAGCTTTTGGAATGGGACGAGTACTGCGGGAACTTTTACGGCACACCTAAAAAATACATAATGGACACCATCGAAGGAGGCAGGGATATCATACTCGACATAACCGTGGCTGGCGCGGTGGACATAAAAAAGGAATTCCCGGACACAGTGATGATATTCGTGCTTCCGCCGTCGATCGAAGAGCTTAAAAGACGCATTAGCAAGCGGGGGACGGAAGACGACAGATCGATTGAAAAAAGAATTGCCAGCGCGTATGCGGAGATAAAAAACATAGAGATTTATGATTATGTCCTGATAAACGACAAGCTTGAGGAAGCCGTGGTTAAAGCCGGGACGATCATAGCCGCGGAGAGAATGAAATTTAAACGGAATCCATCAATCACGAAAATATTATACAAAGGAGAATTAAAATGATTTTGTATCCATCTTTAGAAGAACTCGAAAAGAAAATCGGAGTGAGATTCAGCGTAGTCATGGCAGCGGCCAAAAGGGCCCGAATGGTCAATGAGGGATCCAGGACTTTCTACAAGGGAAACAATAAGAACCCGCTCAGCATAGCCACTGAAGAACTGGCAAAGGGCCAAGTCGTCTGCGTTCCCGAAGGCGAAGGGTATTTTAAACTGCCGGACAGCAGCGAAGCCGAAAGGACTGAAGACTGAACAACATGACAAATAAAGCAACAATGGACAAGATAGTATCCCTTGCAAAAAGAAGGGGTTTGATATTTCCGGGTTCGGAAATATACGGCGGCCTGGCCAACGCATGGGACTATGGCCCCCTTGGCGTAGAGCTTAAAAACAATATCAAGAGCGCGTGGTGGGAGAAATTCATAAAGAACAATCCGTACAACACAGGCGTGGACTGCGCGATTCTCATGAACTCGGCCGTCTGGGAAGCATCCGGCCATATCGGGGGGTTCAGCGACCCGCTTATAGACTGCAAAGAATGTAAAACCAGGCACCGCGCCGACCAGCTCGTTGAAGAATACAACAAGACAAAAGACATCGAGATGAATGTTGAAGCGCTATCCGACGAAGAACTGATTTCATATATCAGGGACAATAGCGTGCCCTGTCCGTCATGCGGCAAAAGCAGCTTCACCGACATAAGGAAATTCAACCTTATGTTCAAAACCTTTCAAGGTGTTACGGAAGACAGTTCATCGGAGATTTTCCTAAGGCCGGAAACCGCCCAGGGGATATTTGTTAATTTTAAAAATGTCCTAAGGACGTCCCGCAGGAAAATCCCCTTCGGCATAGGCCAAATCGGAAAATCATTCAGAAATGAAATCACACCCGGCAACTTTATTTTCCGCACAAGGGAATTCGAACAGATGGAACTGGAATTTTTCTGTGAACCCGGAACGGACCTCGAGTGGTTCGGCTACTGGAAGAATTTCTGCTACGAGTGGCTTACGGGCCTGGGGCTGAATCCGGACAACATAAGGATGCGTGACCATGAGAAGGAAGAACTTTCGCACTACAGCAACGCAACAACGGACTTCGAATATAAATTCCCCTTCGGGTGGGGCGAACTGTGGGGTATAGCGGACAGGACGGACTTCGACCTTAAGCAGCACGCGGAACATTCAGGCGAGGATATGAACTATTTCGACCCGGTCGAAAACAAAAAATACGTACCATATTGCATAGAACCCTCATTGGGTGTTGAAAGGTCCCTGCTCGCATTCCTTTGCGACGCATACGACGAAGAGGACCTCGGCGACGGGGACAGCAGGGTTGTGCTGAGATTTTCAAACAAGCTCGCACCCGTAAAAGCCGCTGTGCTGCCCTTGTCAAAAAAGCTGGGCGAACAGGCAATGGAAGTTTTCGAAATGATCCAGTCGGAATACAACTGCGAATACGACGAAACCGGAAGCATCGGAAAAAGATACAGGCGTCACGACGAAATAGGCACACCGTTCTGCTTCACATACGATTTCGACTCGCTTGAAGACAAATGTATAACCGTGCGTTACAGGGACTCAATGGAACAGGAAAGAATTCCCATAGAAGGAATACTTGAATTTCTTGACGATAAAATGAAATATTAATTGGAGGACTGATTATGGAAAAATATGTATATCTATTTACAGAAGGAAACGCCAGAATGAAGGACCTGCTCGGCGGCAAAGGCGCAAACCTTTCCGAGATGACAAGTCTGGGACTTCCCGTGCCCAGGGGCTTCACCGTATCGACGGAAGCCTGCACGAGATATTATGAAGACGGCAAAACCATCGCCGAAGACATAGAAAAAGAAATAGAGCAAGCCCTGAAAACCACGGAAAAAACCGTAGG
>CAZWVS010000120.1:0-6616 GCA_964636935.1 uncultured Clostridiaceae bacterium | reverse complement strand
GACCTTGTGATTTCTTCAATGACAATCACCGCGGAGCGGGAAAAGACGGTGGATTTTTCAATTCCATATGCAAAATCACAGCTTTCGCTTCTGGTCAACGCCGATTCACCGGTAAGCGTATTCGACGACTTGAAGGGGGATGGCAGAAAACTGGCGGTTAAAAAGGGGACCACTGGTCACACGTACGCCCTAAAGCATCTGCCCGACAAGAACATTGTTGTGTTTGAAAAGGAGACATCATGTGTGCTCGAGGTGGTTTCCGGAAATGCCGACGCATTCATATATGACGCGATGACCATCCACAAAAACTCAAAAATCCATCCGGATGACACCCGTGCCGTGTTCACCCCCTTCCAGGAGGAATTCGAGTTCTGGGGAGCGGCTTTGAAGCAGGGGAATACGGAGCTTCTCGAACAGGTGAACTCTTTTATAAGGGATTTCAGGGACGAAGGCAAAATGGATGAGCTTGCCGATGAGTATCTTGGTGATATAAAATCCGTATTCGAGGAAAAGAACCTTCCCTTCTTCTTCGATGTGGAAGACTGACGGGATTTGCAGCGGGGGCATATGGGTAATTTATTCAAAGTTGACGGTAACAGGAAGAGGACGGGTTTTTTGCCGGGTTCCCTCAATGTGATACTGGTTGGAATATTCATAGCGGGCGTGTTTTTTCTTGCGCTTAGAAGTCTGGGTTATGATTTCGACTGGGGTGTCATATGGGAATACAGGGTGAAAACGCTAAAAGGCTACGGTATAACCTTCGCGCTCGCCTCCATATCCATAGTCGTTTCAATATTGATCGGCATATTTTCAGCGGCGGCGCTTGAAAGCGGCATACTTTTCATCCGATACCTGGCCAGGGCCTATGTGGAGGGCATCAGGGGCACCCCTTTCCTGGTGCAGATAATTTTCTTTTATTTCATAATAGCTACAGCATTGGGAATGGAAGGCAAGTTCATAATCGGTGTTCTGATACTATCCATTTTCACCGGCGCATATGTCACGGAGATAATAAGGGGAGGCATACAAAGCATACCCGGCTCGCAGTGGGTAACGGCCCGTTCCCTCGGGTTCACCGTGCCCCAGACATACATCCATATAATTTTCCCCCAGGTTTTCAAGAGGATACTTCCTTCATTGGCCGGCCAGATGTCGTCGCTTGTAAAGGATTCGTCACTGCTTTCGGTGATAGCGGTATCGGAGTTTACAATGAACGTGCTTGAAGTTGATGCCATCACCTTCAGGACATTTGAAAACCTGACCTTCCTGATGGTGGGGTATCTGTTGATAACAATACCCATATCGTTGCTCTCCAAGTGGCTGGAAAGGAAGTACCATTATGAATCTTAAGATAGTGGGGCTGAGAAGGCATTATGACGAAGAGAGGGCGCTTGACGGTGTGGATTTGGATATAAAAGAAAAAAGCTGCGTGACGGTTATCGGACCCTCCGGAGGAGGGAAATCAACCCTGCTTAGGATCATTGCGGGGCTTGAAACACCGGAAGACGGCATTGTCGAAATAAACGGCCGGATTGTCGAATACAGTGAAAAGAAGCTGAGGGAGCACAGGAAAAACGTGGGTGTGGTGTTCCAGTCATATAACCTTTTCCCGCACTGGACCGCAATACAGAATATCACGGTCCCCCTTGTCAAAGTTTATGGAATGCATCACAAACAGGCCCGAGAAAGGGCAATGGGGTTTCTTGTGAGATTCGGTCTTGAAGAACACGCTTCAAAATATCCGGTGCAGCTTTCGGGAGGACAGCAGCAGAGAATCTCAATCGCCAGGGCCATGGCCCGTTCGCCGGAACTTTTAATTTTGGACGAACCCACCAGCGCCCTGGATCCGCAGCTGACAAAGGAAGTGCTGGAGATGGTAACAGCCTTGAAGGAAGAAGGAATGGATATAGTCATAGCCACACATGAAATGGCGTTCGCGCGGCGCGCATCGGATTACCTTGTTTTCATCGACAATGGTATAGTCGGTGAGACAGGTCCCGCCGAATCCTTTTTCGACACATCAAAAAAACCGCGCCTTGCACAATTCATGAGCCATGTGTTCGAATAGGCGGGACCGGGTTGAAAATTTTGACATAACAGCCCGATTATATTAACATTCATACATGGATACGGAGGTGTTTAATTGGAATCTATTGAATTTACAAAGAAGGCTGTTGACCTTCTTGACGAAAAAAAAGCTATGGATATAATTTCCATCGATGTCCGCAAAGTTACAACTCTGACGGACTTCTTCATTATCTGCTCGGGAACAAGCGACAGGCACAGGAAAGCCCTGGCGGACAATTTTCAGGAGATGGCTGAAAAAGCCGGTGTCGAGATGCTGTCGAAGGAGGGCTATACCAAAGCTGACTGGATACTGCTTGACTACGGCTTTGTCGTTGTGAATATATTCAGCGGCGCAGCCAGGGAGAAATTCAATCTCGAAAGGCTCTGGTCCGACGGCAATCTTTCGGACATGAGGAATCCAAAAGACAGGGAGGAAAGAAAATGATTATAACGGGAATAAGCGACGAGGCGGGCAAGGACATACGCACTCAGATCAAGGCGCACAAGGAGCTTGGGTGGGACACCCTTGAACTCAGACTGCATAACGGGGTGAACGCATCCACCACGGATTTTTCAGACAAGGATTTCGACGATGTCAGAAAAGCCCTCGACGGGGCCGGGATGACCGTCACGGCCTTCAGTTCGGCAATAGGCAATTGGAGCCGGAGCATCAGGGGAGACTTTGAAATTGACAAGGCGGATTTGAAAATAGCGGCAAAACGCATGAAAATGCTTGGAACCAGATACATAAGGACCATGACATGGGTGCCCGACGAGGACGATTTGGCGTATTCGCGCAACGAGGGAATCAGAAGATACAGGGAACTGGCAAAGATTGCCGAAGACGAGGGGATATTGCTGGCCCACGAAAACTGCACAGGATGGGGCGGCCTGTCGCCTGAAAACATGCTGGAACTGAAAAACGAAGTGGACAGCCCCAATCTTGTGCTGCTTTACGACACGGGGAACGTAGTATCACATGGGGACGACCCGGAGGAATTCTTCAAAGGCATCAGAGGTCATTTCGACTATATACATATTAAAGATGCAAAATTCATAGAGGGCGGTCAGTCCCACGAATTCACCTACTGCGGGGAAGGCGACGCAAATGTGGCGAAAATCCTGCAGCGGGTAATAAAGGAAGATGGATATGTCTGGGTGATTTCCATCGAACCCCATGTCGCCTCCATAGTGCATGAGGGATCCGAAACCGCAAAGGGGGATCAGGTGATGTACGAGTCCTATCTGAAGTACGGAAGGAAACTGGAAGAAATAATAGCGGGCATCTAAACCCGCCGCTGCAAGAACAGCAGATGTCAAAATCCGGCGACATGAAAAAAACCGGCTTTCCACAACCGGTTTTTTTTAGCGGGGACATTTCATCGTCCAAATTATACGGAGGGGTTAATAAAACCTGCATATTTATATTTGCGTCTAATGACAAATGACAATATATGACATAAAATTTGCATATGGAAAAATCCGCGGTTTCCAAAAAACAAACGGAGGATATCAATATATGAGAAAAAGAACCAGGATGATCATTAGCACAGCGGTTGCGTTGATAAGTGTGTTTGCATTTTCAGTCAATGCCCTTGCGGTGGAGGAAAGTTTTGAAATAACGGGCGGGAGCCTGGATTTCGGTGTCGGCAACGATGCCGTATTCACTTCGGCAAGCGACACTGCGTCAATTTCATTGGATTCGGATATTGTTTTCACAGGCAGCAAGGACAACATTTCCGTAATTGATGAAACGGGCACCAATTCCGGGTGGAGTGTCAGCATATCCGCAGGGGATTTTGTCGCAACAGGAATCGATGACCCCACCGATGCCGGAGGCGCCCTCATGGATGTCCATGTGGCATGCGGCGATTGGCTTTCACTGACAGTCGACAACAGCGCCGATGGGATATTCGAAGACGGGACAAACACCCTTGAGCCCGGGACAGGCGGCGACGGCGCCACAGTGGCGGGTGAAAACGTACAGTTTTTCAACGGCACCCTCGGAACCGGAACACCTTTATATACACAAGGCGGCACCAACACATTGAATCTGATTGAAGTGGAACCCGGCTACGGGGCGGGGGAATATGTATTCGACATAAACTACACCATAACCGTCGACAGCTGGCTTCCGGCAGGGACAAGGATAACATCTTCGGCACCTGCAGGCGGAAGGTTTGAAGACCTTTCAATTCAAAGCGGGGACAAGCTGCAGGTGTTCGCAGGGATATACAAGACTGAAATAACCTATGCGGCATCATGCAACCCCGCTTCATAAAAGGCAAAACCGGATTTTAGCGGGAAGGGGGCCGTCCGCATCGGATGGACGGCCCGGATTGGGAAAAGTTTCCATATGAAAAAATTTATAACGGTGTTTTTTATTTTTTTGCTGATGTTTGCGAAATACGCATGTGCGGGCGGCCATGAGATGCCGGATAAATGCTTGCTTTCAATACACCATGATGGCGGTGAAAACTATTTTCATGAAAAAGCGCGACCGGGGGAAACGGTTGAAATAGGTTTTCGGATAAAAAATGAAACTAAAAGGGAACTGTCGAATTATCTGCTGGTGTACGATTCACTGACGGCGGTTAACGGAGGCAACCGGGTACTGAACCCGGAAAATCAAATCTGTGGCCAAACGGCCCTTTGGTTTGATGAAAACAGGGAGAAAATCAATTTGAATCCGGGTGTGACGATAAATAGAAAACTTATTGTAAACGTTCCTGAAGACGCAGGCCCGGGATTGTATACGGCGATAGTGGCCCTGTATTCGGACGGCGGTGTGAACACTTTGGAAGGGGAAGGGGAAAAGCGGGATTTTAGCCTTCAAATAAACAACAGCTATTCCACAACCCTGGCGGCGGTAATTGAAATCGAAGGTGAAATGGAAAGGAAAATCCAGCCGCTCGAGGGCGCATACATGCATACCGACAAGCAAAACGGAAAGACTTTTGTAATGATCCCCCTCTTAAACCCGGGAGATACATATGAGTTTCCCAAGGTAAGGGTGAAAGTTGAAGACGGCAGGGGCGGGGTTGTGTGCGACAACAGTGTAAATATGAACATATTCTACAGGCACACGGAAACGTATGCGGCTGTTGAAACAACAGGCTTGATAAAAAAAGGGGGGAAATACCATGTGGACGCATTAGTGGAATACGGAAAAGAAGGCTGTAGACAAATGGAATCCGCAGAGTATGAAATAGAAGCACAAAACAAGATTATCAAAAGCGCTGAAAAAACAAGAATATTGAACAACAGTGGCAAGGACATTGAAAACAGCGGATTTTTCATAATCGGACGCAGCACGGTCCTGTGGGCGGGAGGCACGCTTACAGGCGCTTTATTGATTGGACTGCTGGTTTATGTTTTGTCCAGGCGGAAAGGGTGATGTCCGGGAGGCTGCCGAATGATTGAACGCAAAGACAGCGGGGTTTTAAGAAAGATCGGAGTGATTCTCATATGCGTATCCGTGCTTTTTGCATACGGCGGATTCCCTGAATCGGAAAGGGGGCATATGCCGGCGGGTGTCAAGGCGGCGGCGGATATAATATATTTCCCGCAGCAGGAATATTATGTGGATGAAGACGCCGGGGAGATAGTCATAACCGTATACAGGATCAGAAGCGCTGTTTGGAACATCGATGCAGATTATGCGACAAGCGACGGTACGGCTGTTGCAGGGCAGGATTACACTTCAAGCTCCGGTGTGATATCCATGGGTGTGTGGCTCACCACCGAGCTATCCATCCCCATACTGGATGATTCAATTCCGGAGGGGGATGAAAACTTCACTATCACCCTGGATGGCGAGTATACGCTGCATGACCCGCAAAACGGATATTATAAAAGCTGTACGGTCAACATAATCGATGACGAAGAGGCCGCTTCCGCCAATAACGAGCTGTCCGGACTGGAAACGGATCAAGGAGTGACGGAACCGGCTTTCAATTCGTCAATATATGAATACAGCCTATATGTGGAGAGCGGGATAACTTCGGTAAGCATAAAAGCTACGGCGTCGGACGCCACGGCGGTTATTTCAATAGACGGGACGGTATGCGACTCGGGGGCATGGAGCCAGCAGATGGCGATGGATCCCGGGCAGAACACGGTGACAATCAGGGTGGAGGCACAAAACGGGGATGTCCGCTTTTACTATCTGGATGTATTTCGAGACATTCCACCGGGTATGGGTTTTGTATCCGGCGGGCTTTATCCCGTATCCGGGAATTTACTGCAAACAGGTGAATTCATCAGCTTCGAAGCGATTCATACCGTCGTCGTGGAGGATTTGTCATACAACGGATACGGTTGGAGACTGGAAGTTTTAATCGACGGATACATAAGCTGCAATGCAATATGGGATCCGAGTGTGGCGGAGCAGGAATATCTGGAGGTTAACATCCCCGTGTCGGAATGTTTGGAGCATATGAAAATTACAGGCATATCTTATCCGGACGGCTCGTATGACGATACTGACGTCCTCCTCGACACCACAGGTTTCGTTATTGAAGGCAATCATCTTAAAGGGCAGGCATAT
>CAZWVS010000119.1:1906-6620 GCA_964636935.1 uncultured Clostridiaceae bacterium | reverse complement strand
AGCCCGGTATCAAGCGCCGCTTGTTCAAGTGCCATCCCGCACTTATACATGTCTTCCGGCCCCAGCAGGCCGTAGGTGACATGGACCAGTTTGAATACCTCAAGCCGTTCTTTTATGAAATGCATCGGGACCAGCACCCCGTGGTCGACCTCTTCGCTTATTCCGAAGCTTCTTTGGGTCATCTCGTTGTTTTCGACCGGGAAGATATCGGCTTTTTCCAACTCCCTGCAATATGCATCGACAAAATCCTTGTCGTTTTGAAACCGGTACTTTAGATACCCGTATCCGAATTTTCCGAAATCCCCTTTTAAAACATCACTCGAATTGATGCAGACCGCATCCCTGAAAACCGGCCCGTGCGGTGTTATCACCACGATGGTTTCAGGTGAATAAGCCGCTATTTCTTCGGCGACCTTCCTGCATCCGGATATTGTTTTTGACGCCTCTTTTTCACTGCCGCTTCCTATATCCGGAATAATAATGGGAGGATGGGGCATTATAAACGCCTTTTCTATGGCATTCATGCTATCGACTCCTTTCATTTTCCGGTATCCGGTCGTCCTATCAACTGTTAAATCCTATACCGACCGGTTTAAAAGCATTCTGATAATGCTTTTATATGCTTGTGAGTTTTTCTGTTTTTCCTGTTTTCATCGCCTTGACCGTTGTGTCAAGCATATTCATTATTTCAAGTGTTTCGTATAGTTCGACCGGAGCATCCGCGCCATTGAAAAAAGCGACAATTCGGTCAAGAAGGCCTTTATATGCAAATTCCATATCGGCTATGAAAACCTCTTTGTCTTCGTTGCTTCTCACCGATCCGCCGTATACGTAAGCGCCTTCGGCAAGCTCCACCACGCCTCTTCTCCCGTCACTGTATCCAACCACGGCGACAATCCCTTTTTCATCCTTGACTACGGATATTTTTTCTGCGCCGTTACCCATTAGCCTTTGAAGCATCTCGAAGGTATGCACCCCGTACCAGGTCACTGATTCCCCCGCGAGCGCCATGCCAAGAGGTCCGAAAACGCTTGCACATTGCATATCCTTGATTTTTTCAGCGGCTTTTTCCACCTCTTTTACAAATCTAAGGGATGATGCTGAAAACACCCTTGCATTGTTTTCATGGGCTATTTTGACTATTTCCCTACCGTTTTCTATGTTTTCCGCCAGAGGTTTATCCAAAAAGATCGGTTTGCCCAGTTCGACGGCTTTTTTGAAATATTCAAGATGAAGCGTTGGATCATTGATTTCCAGCAAAAGGGCATCGGCCCCTTCTACGGTGCTTTCGAAATCCTCGTAAACTTTCACTCCCCATTCCTCCAGCTGTCTTGTTCTTTCGTCAAGTCCCTTTTTATCCTGAAAAGGGGTCTCGAATCTCATGCAGCTGATTATTTCAATACCATCCACTTTCTTTTCCGGTTCACAGTCCGGAGCCTGGGCCCTTTGTGTGAATTGTATCGAATGACTTGTGTCAAGGCCTATGATGGCCGCCTTTATTTTCTTCATATAGGATATACCTCCACTTTTACTGTAATTAGTGTATCACCCGTACATGTTTGTTTCAATATAATAGTGGGAATATGATTTCTTAGCGTTCGTGCAAAAGACGGCATCGCTTCTTGTCATTGCCGCAACAATAATTTATCATGTATTCAAGGGTGTCTTGTCAAACGTAAATATATCACGCAACCAAAGCGACAGCCATATTCCTTTAAAAAGCATTTGGAAATTTTTTGGGAGGCAAAATGCTATTTACAATAATCTCACTGGCATTGATTCCTGTTATAATATTGATATTGTTTCTCTATTTCACCGACCGCCATGACCGCGAACCCGTAAGGCTTCTTTCCAAGGTGTTCCTTTTTGGCATTCTCTCGGCGATTCCCGTGCTTGCCATGCAGTTTGTCCTTGTCAGGTTCAATGTTTTTGTCGGAATATTCGGAATTATGTTCCAGTCTTTTGTTGTTGCCGGTCTTACCGAGGAATATATGAAGCGCCTGGTTGTATTGAAAATCGCTTTCAGGCATCCGGCTTTCAATGAAAAACTCGACGGCATCATCTACTGCGCAATGGCCGCCCTCGGATTCGCCGCCATAGAAAACGTACTGTATCTTTTAAGCTATTATCCCGCGAATCAATCAATCGCCCTTTACAGGGCTGTTTTTTCCGTGCCGGCCCATATGCTTTTCGCCGTCACCATGGGATATTATCTTTCCATGTCGAGATTCGCATGTGAACCTCTTGTTTGCAGGAGTTATTTTAAGAAATCGCTTGTCTATCCGGTCCTGCTGCACGGAACTTATAATTTCATACTCTACACAGGGCTTCCTCTGTTGCTTGTATTCATACCGTTTGTAATATTCATGTGGGTATATAATATGAAAAAGTTGAACCGTTTCTACAGGGAGTCCCGGGACAATCATTCGTAAGCGGCCGCTATCATCGCCATGTAGTTTTCAATAGGCAAATATTCGGTGATGCTGTTTCCCGAACCCAGTGCGTATCCCGCACCGGTGGTTTCGAGCATCATTTTGGATCTTGAAAAAACCTCATCCGGAGAAGACCTGCAGATAAAATCAAGGTCCATGCCCCCCAAAACCGCAAGCCTCCCTTTATATTCAGGGTATATCCTCTCGACGGGAACTATGTTGTCCTCGTAGGAGTGCTTTGCGTCATAACCTATTTTTATAATATCTTCCGTCACGGATTCAAGATTGCCGCAGGAATGCAATATGGCCGGTTTGCCCGCATCATGTATGATTCCGACTATTTCCTTGTGCCACGGGAAAATATATTTTCTCATGTCGTCTGCGCAAATCATGAGCTGTGTGTTGAACCCCCAGTCGTCATTGGATATGACGGCGAGTACATCTTTCCTGTATGAAACGGTTTTATAGTACTCCATAAGAATACGGCCCACTTTTTCACAGATATCGCCCACCAGCATCGGATCATCATACAACGCATAACAGAGATTGTCGTAGCCCATCAATGAGACGACATTTTCCAACACCCCGCCCGGCCCGTATGGAATCAATCCCATTCCTTCGGGCATTCTTTCGGACAGGTAATCCATCCTGACGGTATTGTATTCAGCCGGGTCGATCCAATTGAACCTGTCAAACGACTCCCTGTCACTTATCACACTTGCTTCGTTAAGCGATATGGTTTTTTGGGAAGGGGGTTGCATCGGGTTGATCGTTATGTCGGAAGCAAGCACGGTATAATAATCATATCCCGCAACTCCGTAGGCTTTCATCCTAAGAAGGTGGTACTCATTTGAATTGTCGTACTGCAGTCTTTTTTTATTCAGCAAAAAAGCGTAAAGCATGTCATTTAGAAAAAATTCAAACAAGACATGTCTTTTCGGTTTCTCCCCCGCCAGGACATTGATGAGATTCCTGCAGTCGGGCTCCCTTTTCGTTTTTCTTATATCGTATTTCATAATATACAAAAAAGGACCCTCTTGACGAAAGCCCTTTTTTCTTTGTTTTTTTTACAACGCCTTCACATATTTGATCAATTCGTTGTCACATGCTGTTTCTACAAAGTTTTCGTTTTCAGTGTCATACTCAATCATTATAAGCGTGTAATCAAGGGTAAGGAGCCCTTCCCAATAATGCATGCATTCCTTCTTGGGAATCTTTGATTTCTTGACAAACTTCTTGAGATCCGAAAAATCCGAACATTTCATCACGATACTGTCGAATATCTCTTTGTAAACCTCCGGTTCCTTGGGCATCAGTTTCTGCCCTTCGGTTACCATCTTTACAGTATTCTCATAATCTTTAACAGCTAATACATATCTTTTTGCTTTCTTTTTCGCCATTGGAAATCCCCCAATCTCTTTGTTTAGTTCTATACCATTATATCATATGGCCCGTTTGTTTCCATGTTTTTTTTCATAAAAATATTTGACGCTTTTTGTGTATTATATACATAATGCGGTTTTTCACAATCATCCGCAGTGCGAATATCCGCAGTGTCTGCATATCATGCATCCGCCCTCATGCTCGACGGGCATACCGCATTCCGGACACACGCCCTGTCCGCCTTCTGTCACGGTCACGGTGGTTTCAACTTTTTCAGGGTCTATGAAATTAAGCCCCGCCTCCATTCCGTTGTTCATCTTGTCGACTTTCTCTATGAGTCTTCCGATGGCGTCGGGACACGACAGGACCTTGAGCCCTTTTTGCCTTATCGTGGATGCGCATCTGATGCCCTTTAGCTGTTCCACTATCGCTTTTGTATCCATCCCCGCTCTTAGGGCAATGGATACCAATCTGCTTGTCGCCTCCGACTGCGACGGACATCCTCCGGCCCTACCGGTGTTGGTGAAGACCTCGCAAATCTTGCCGTTCTCGTCATAATTCACAGTTATATACAGGTTTCCGCAGCCTGTTCTCACTTTTTGCGTAAACCCTGTTGTGACTTCCGGTCTCTTGCGCGGTGTAAGTTTTCCCTCTTCGTTTTTGTTGACTCCACCTATGTTTAGGACCTGTTCCTCCCTGCTTCCGTCACGGTACATGGTCACGCCCTTGCATCCCAGGGAATAAGCCTGCAGGAATACGTCGCGAACATCTTCGCGTGTCGCTTCTTTTCTGAGGTTGACGGTTTTGGAAACCGCATTGTCGGTGTATTCCTGGAAGACCGCCTGCATCCTGACATGCCATTCCGGAGTTATGTCGTGAGCGGTTACAAAAACATTCTT
>CAZWVS010000119.1:0-1896 GCA_964636935.1 uncultured Clostridiaceae bacterium | reverse complement strand
TGTCCTCTTCATCCAGTTCATCCATGTTGTGAAGCGATCCTTCCCGGGCGATTTCTTTCATGAGTTCCGGAGAATACATGTCTTGTTCTTTCAGGTGTTTCTCAAATATGGGATTGCCTTCGACTAGTTCGTCGTTATCCATTACATTCCTTATGAACGAAAGTGCAAACACCGGTTCCACCCCGCTTGAAACACCGGCCAGTATGCTGAGGGTCCCCGTTGGCGCGATAGTGGTCGTGGTTGCGTTTCTTATAAGGATGTCCTGTTCTTTGTATATGCTTTTGTCGTAATCGGGGAAGACCCCCTTTATACGGGCCAGGTTCATTGACGCCTTCTTTGATTCGGAATTTATGAACCGCATCAGGCTTCTTCCCAGTTCAACCGCCTCCTGCGAATTATATGGTGTTCCCATTGAATAGAGGCAGTCCGCCCATCCCATTATCCCCAGTCCTATTTTTCTTGTGGCCCGTGTTCTTTCCGTGATCATAGGGTGGGGGTACAGGCTGATATCTATTACGTTGTCCAGGAAATGAACCGCTTTGGCAATCGTCTGCCTTAATTTCTCATAGTCGAAATCATCGCCTTGCCCATTCAGCATGTTCACCAGGTTAATCGAACCTAGGTTGCATGATTCGTATGGCAGCAGCGGCTGTTCCCCGCACGGGTTGGTGCTTTCGATTTCACCTGCGCCGGGCACTGTGTTTGTCCTGTTTATCCTGTCCAGGAAAATGATCCCGGGCTCTCCGTTGTTCCATGCGTTTTCTATTATGAGTCCGAATATCTCCCTTGCCTTTTCAGTGGCCACCACCTTATTGGTCTTCGGGTGCACCAGGTCGTATTCAGCGTCGTTTTCAACGGCTTCCATGAACTTTTCCGTAACTCCCACGCTTATATTGAAGTTCGTTATTTCCCTGTTGTCCTGTTTGCATGTTATAAAAGACCTGATGTCGGGATGGTCGACGCGGAGTATGCCCATGTTTGCGCCTCTCCTTGTCCCCCCCTGTTTCACCGCTTCCGTTGCGGAATTGAAGACCTTCATGAAACTGACCGGTCCGCTGGCGACCCCGCCCGTCGTCCTTACGGTGGATCCCGCAGGTCTTATTCTTGAAAAACTGAAACCCGTGCCTCCGCCGCTTTTGTGAATAAGGGCGGCATTTTTTATGGCTTCAAATATGGCGTCCATCGAGTCGTCTATGGGAAGCACAAAACACGCAGCCAGCTGCCCCAACGGCCTCCCCGCATTCATCAAGGTGGGCGAATTCGGCAAAAAGTCCAGATTCACCATCATATTGTAGAATTCCTTTTCGGTTTTTGCGATTTCCTCGCTGCTGAAATATTCTTCATCCGCCCCGGCTATCGCCGCCGCGACCCTTTTAAACATTTCATCCGGCGTCTCAAGAAGGCCTCCCTCCTCGTCCTTGGCCAGGTATCTCTTTTCCAAAACTTTTACCGCATTTTCTGAAAGACCCATAATCCCCCTCCTTAAAAGCACTAAATGTAGTGCCATCTTGTCTTATCGTGTACTATATATTGTATCATTTGCTTTTTGTAAGTCAATAAAGATTTGGGGATTTATTTTGTTTTTATGAAATTTATTATAAAAGCCAAAGAGATCTGGAGTCTTTTTCCCGCGACGCCCCTTCAACTAATCATGTCAAATGACACCACGACTTCGGTCCCGGCCCCTTTTTCGCTTTCCACTTTTATCTCGCCGCCGTGAGCGGACACTATCGCTTTCACTATTGCAAGGCCGATACCCGATCCTCCGGTTTCCCGGCTTCGTGACTCGTCTCCGCGGTAAAATCTGTTAAATATGAACGGCAGGTCCTTTTCATCGATCCCCATGCCCGTGTCCCGTATTATGCATGTCACCCTGTTGTTTTGCACATATCCTTC
>CAZWVS010000118.1:0-6667 GCA_964636935.1 uncultured Clostridiaceae bacterium | reverse complement strand
ATATAATGAATACAGGATCCTTCACGATTATTTCGGAAGAGGCGGAAACGACGTTATGAAAAGATTGAAGGATATAAAGGCGAAAACCCGGTAAATTATAAGGCCGGATAAGCGAATCATATGGGAGGCTTTGCAACATGCCTATATTGTACACATTGAAAAAGGAAGTTCTCGAAGCGAACATGAACCTGGTCAAATACGGACTTGTCACATTTACATGGGGCAATGTGAGCGGCATTGACAGGGAAGAGGGCATCGTCGTAATAAAACCGAGCGGGGTGCCGTATGAAGAACTGAAAGTGGATCAAATGGTTGTTCTGGATTTGGACGGCAATGTGCTTGAAGGGGATCTTAATCCGTCCAGTGACACCAGGACGCATCTGGAGCTGTATAGGAATTTCAAGGACATAGGGGGTGTTTGCCATACCCATTCCCTCTGGGCGACGACCTTTGCCCAGGCCCATAAGGGGATACCTGTATACGGCACCACCCACGCAGACCATTTCCGGGGCGGGATACCCTGCACCCGGGTTTATTCCGACGAAGACATACAGGGTGATTATGAAAAAAACACGGGAAAACTCATTGTCGAAACCTTTGAAACCCTTGAAGAAAAAGAGATCCCGGGAGTCCTTGTCGCTGAACACGGACCTTTCACATGGGGAGCCGGCGCGACGGAGGCGGTCATGAACGCCAGGGTTATGGAGTTCGTGGCGGAGGCGGCGTACAGGACGGAATTCATCAATCCGCAGGTTAATGGAATAGGGAGGACCTTGCTTGACAAGCATTATTTTCGAAAACACGGCAGCAATGCATATTACGGACAGAAAGAGGATGCATGAATTCAAGATAACGTGTAAAAAGAGCCATTGGCCACAAACCATCCGATAAACTTCCAAAACTTGACAGCTTTTGGGAGGATACTGTGACGGAATGGATGAAAACCGGCGCAGGCGATTATATTGAAGAAACCGATATCGTGTATGCGAATGATGGCGAGCCTGATTACAACATGTCATTGCACAGGGCTTTCGGATTTGACATCAATATGGTTTTTTTGGACAATTCATTCAGACTTGAATCGAAAATCCTGAAAGACGATGGGAATAAGCTCACGATAAGGGACAGAAGCGGGTTCACTGTCGACAAGTTTGCCGGAAAATCAAGTACACTTCACATGTACAACTATGTGACAGCCGGACGTGAAGACTGGGAAAGGCTGAAAAAAAGACTGATTGTGGATGTCGACGGGAAAAGCCGGATAGGCGACACCCCGTTTTTTTTGAACTGCGCACCGGATCCGGACTGGGAGACTGCAGCGGGAATGTTCAAGGATATATACTCTTTGGGGAAATATACAATGATCAATTCCTTCGGCCCCTTTGAAGCGGTGTGGAGACACCGCGGGTTTGAGAGTCTTCTCATGGACACGGTTATGGAAGAGGGCCTGTTCATGGAAATGGCCATGGCACATACGGATTTGATTATCGAAACAATGAAAAAGGCTTTTGAATATGAAATAAAACCCGACGGCTATTTCTTAACAGAAGACCTCGGACACACAAAAGGACTTCTGTTTTCACCGGAAACCTATAAAAGGACAATACATATCTGTCACAAAAAGCTTGGGGATTCCTGCATGATAACAATATGGATTTCATAATGCACAGCTGCGGAAGGATTGAAGGCCTCATACCGCTTTTCATCGAAGAGGGTCTGGATGTTCTTCAGGGTATTGAAGCTAAAGCCGGGCAGAATGTGGTAGAGCTGCAGAAGGAATACGGATCAGACCTTGCCTTCATGGGGAATGTGGATGTAACAATGCTTGCGGGGGGCAGGGACAAAGTGGAAAGCGAGATAGAAGACAAGATAATCCCGGCTATGAAAAACGGAGGGTATATATACCACAGCGACCACAGCATTCCTCCGGAGGTGCCATGGGATGACTATGTTTATCTCATGGAAAAACTGGATGGTTTGACATTCTAGCAGGAGCGCTGTAGAATAACCCATGCAATAGCAAAGACAGTTCGCGACCATCCTGTCTGTAAAAAAAACTAGGGAATTTAAATTACGGGTGGTCTGCGCCCGTTTTTTTATTGTAAAAAACAGGAATGTGACGTCATGGAAGGGCGGTGGGGACATATGGGAAGAAGAAAAATTGAATTCATCGCCAGGGCGGCAATCATTGCGGCGTTGTACGCGGCTCTGACACTGGCGCTCGCCCCCATAAGCTACGGGCTTATACAGTTCAGGGTAGCTGAAGCGCTTACGGTTCTGGCCTATTTCACACCGGCGGCCGTCCCCGGCTTGTTCATAGGATGCCTTGTGGCGAACATCATAGGCCCCAACGGGCTTCTGGACATAATATTCGGAAGCCTGGCCACTTTGATTGCGGCTTTCATGACATATAACATTAAAAACAAGTATCTGGCGCCGCTTCCCCCTGTGGTTGTCAACGCATTGATAGTGGGGCCGATAGTGGCATATTATGTGGGTGCGCCCTTTTATTTGGGAATGCTGTATGTGGGCGCAGGTCAGGTCGTGGTGTGCTATTTGCTGGGTCTGCCGCTTCTTCTTGCCCTTGAACCGTTTTCCGGAACGCTTTTCAAGTATAATGTAAACCGCCCGGATAAACCGGGACGGTTAAAATAGAATTCCGGGAATTTTTTTCAGGAGAATATTTTCACACACATTGCACGGAAAAAATGCTTTAGCTCCTTACGGTCGTAAGTGTTTTTCTTCATATTGTAAAAAGCCGTGTTTGTTATGATTGTAAGCATGGATCGGATATGGAGCTCGTCACCGGGTTTATTCAAAGCGCCTTCAGCCACACCCTTTTGCATTATATCTTCGAATATGGAATATATGGGGTTCATGGTCTTTTCCAATGCGGCGTTTATTTTTTTCAAAGCGGACGGGGACAGGGCTATGCCCGGGGAGCTTGAAACCATTGAAAGAAAAGGCCCTTTTTCGGTTATATCAAGAACGGCGTCACAAAAAGCGTCATAGCGGTTTTGAAACGAACCGTTCCCCTCGACTTCTGTTGAAATATGGTCTACGCATAAACCCAGCCCCATCTCTATAGCTCCGGAAATGAGGTCGTCCTTGCTTTTGAAATACTCATACACCGTGCCTTTGCCGATGTCGGCCCGGCGGGCGACTTCGGCAATCCTTATGAAATTAATTCCTTTTTCAACCAATATGTCCAGCGCCGATTGGAGTATCGCGTCCCTTTTATCGCCCATTGTCACGACCTCCCCCCGCCGGATGAAGGCGATTTTGACTTTTTGGATTTTGATGTCTTTCCTCCCAGGAAGGAATACAGGACAGGAACCACTATAAGCGTCAGCACGGTCGAGAAGACAAGCCCTCCGATAACCGTTACAGCCAGGGGAACCGTCATCTCCGTGCCTTCACCCAGTCCCAGGGCAAGTGGGACCAGGGCGAGTATGGTTGTGACAACGGTCATGAGAATGGGTCTTAACCTGACGGGCCCGGCAGTCATGATGGCTTTTGCAATGTTCATTCCTTCAGCGCGGAGCCTGTTGATATAGTCAACCAGCACAATCCCGTTGTTGACGACTATTCCGGCCAGCACTATCATGCCTATGAAAGCGGGCACGCTAAGCGGATTTCCCGTAATAAGAAGACCTAGGAAAGCGCCGGTGAAGGCAAAGGGGATGGCGAATAGTATTATGAACGGGTGGACCAGCGATTCAAACTGCGCCGACATGATCATATATACCAGCAGTACTCCTATTCCAAGGGCGAAAAGCAGGCTGTCGAAGGCTTCAATTATTTCTTCGTTGGTTCCGGCCAACTTTATCGAATAGGCGTCGTCATGCTCATAAGAATCGATTTCGGCCTGGATGTCCCTGCCGACGGAACCCGGATCGTATCCTTCCGCCAGGGTGCCGGTGACGCTGACTATTCTTCTTTGGGACTCGCGGTTGATGCTTGTGTAACCTTCGGAAAAGGATATGTCCGCAACATCCCCAAGGGTTGTCTGAGAGCCCGTTGGGGTGGAAATGGGGATGTCCGACAGGGTGTCAACGGAATATTCGGTTGCTTCCATAAGCCTGACGGTTATGTCATTGTTGTCCAGCCGCACCGTAGTCGCACGGATTCCCTGTATTGTGCCGCTTACGGTGTTTGCGACCTGGTATGTTGTAAGGCCGTGCATGGCCATGCGTGCGTTGTCCGGGATTATCCGTATTTCAGGCGAGCCGACATTTATACTGGTTTCGGCCTCGGTAATGCCGTCAATATCAAGAAATATGTCTTTGAAATCCATTGCGGTCCGATGCAGCACATCAAGATCTTCACCCTGGATTTCGACGGTTACTGAAGATCCGCCGAAAAACGACATTGCCGCCGTATTCATGGCGGAAACTGAAATATCGGCGCCTTCAATTGAAGAAAGACCTTCCCTGACTTTGTCCGCGAACTCCCTTGTTGAGATGCCCCTTTCGGATTTGGATTTGAGAACAACAGTTATTGAACCGCTGTCCGAACCGCCCGCACCACCGAAGCCGAAGGTTCCGCCGGAACTCATGACCCCCGCGCTGACGGTCTCCACTTCTTCATATGCAAAGAGCTTCTCTTCCACCTGCTCCACAATCGATACCGTGTCGGTGAATCCCGATCCTTTTGGAAGCTCCACTTCAATGGACAGCTGACCCATGTCCGATTCGGGGAAGTATTCCATTCCCATCTGCAAAACGCCGTAGACGCTTCCCCCGAAAACAGCGATTGCGAGAATTAGCACCACCGCCCTTCTTTTTAGCGACCATCCCAGCAGTTTTTTGTATATCGAAGTGATTCCCGCCATGAGCCTGTGATGACCGGATGTGTCCGCCCTCAATGTTTTCGAGGCGATCATGGGCACCAGCGTAAGCGCTATGAAAAGACTGGCAAGAAGTGAAATGGAAACGGTCAGAGCCATCTCCCTGAAAATGTCAGCGGTGAAACCGGTAAGGAATACGACAGGCAGGAAGACCGACACCGTGGTGAGGGTCGATGCGGTTATTGCGCCCGCTATTGTGCCGGCTCCCTTTATAGCCGCCTTTTTCATGCCGCGGCCTTCGGATCGGAGCCTGTATATGTTTTCAATTACGACAATTGCGTTGTCGACCAGCATCCCTATGCCAAGCGCCAGGCCGCCCATGGAAACGATGTTAAGGGTGATGCCGGCGAAGTAGATCATTACAAAGGCCGCAAGGACGCTGATCGGTATTGCGACGCCTATTATGAATGTAGGCCTGATGTCCTTAAGGAATATGAACAGCACGATAATGGCCAGGATAGCTCCTATAAGGGCGTTAAGTCCGACGTTTCTAACCATCATGCGGGTATATTCGGATTGGTCGAGTGTGACGGTGAAGGATGCGGTTTCGTATTCCTCTTCAATAAGCCGGATTTCATCCTTGACGCTTTGTGCGACTTCGACCGTGTTGTAATCGCTTTGCTTTTGAAGGTTTATCGTGATGCTGTCCCGGCCGTTGACCTTGGAATATGTTTTTGTGTTGATATCTTCATAGGAGACCGAGGCAAAATCCGACAGTTTGACAGATTTCATCTGCGTGGTGGAGAAAAATACGAGGTTTTCAATGTCCTCAACGCTTTCGAAAGCCCCCAGGGTGCGTACCGAATACTCCGCTTCTTCGTCGGATACGGTTCCCGCGGGAAGGTTCAGGTTGTTTGCCCCGATCATCTGCGAAATCATTTGACCGCTGATGCCCAGCGCCTCCATTTCATCCTTGTCGGGGGTTATCCTTATCTCCCTTTCCACTCCGCCGTTTATGGATACGCTTGCGACGCCTTCGATTTTTTCAAGCCTGGGTTTCAAAATGTCTTCTGCCCATCTTGTAGTGGCCCAGGCGTCGCCGTCGTCGAAGGATACGGAATAACCCATCATGGGGATCATATTCACATCGAATTTTATAAATACCGGTGCCGACACCTCGTCGGGCAGATACGGGGTGACCATGTCAAGCCGCTCATTTATTTCAAGCATGACGCTGTCCATGTCCGTGTCCTGACTGAATTCGAGTATGACCACTGAAGAGCCTTCGCTTGAAGTGCTGCTTATGGTTTTAATGTTGGAAACGGAAGCCATGGCGGTTTCTATGTTCCTTGTCACTATGTTTTCGACTTCCTCGGGACCCGCGCCGCTGTACGAGGTCGATACCACGGCATACGGGAGGTTGACATCGGGGAAGAGGTCCATCTGCAGGTTGGTCATGGCCACCACTCCCAACAGTACGATTACAAGTGTCATCATAAGTGCCGTGACAGGCCGTTTTACGCTTAGTTTCGATAGTTTCATCCATTGTTCCTTTCATGACTGACCGACCGGTCGGTCAGTGATTTATTTCAGTCTATCCTATGAGGCGGCCAAAGTCAACGGAGGATGGGAAATTTGCCGCAGGCAACAAAAGTACCGGCCGGGAGCCGGTACTTTCAATTTGTTTGATATTTATAAAATCATCTGTTTCTTCCGGCCTGCACTTTCTTGAGCTTTGCGAATTTAGGAAGGCCGTCCACATAAGGGGGATGTGAGTTTCCCTGTATGAGGGGGAGTGCGTATTTTACGAATTCGTCTTTAACAAAGTTGCCGTCATCGTTGATCCATTCCAGGGGGACCGATTTTTCCGTATTGGCC
>CAZWVS010000117.1:5192-6735 GCA_964636935.1 uncultured Clostridiaceae bacterium | reverse complement strand
TATTCATTTATCCGGGAACAAATTAAGCTTATGCAAGTGCCAAAAAGCACTGGGTATATGCATTGTACGAGGAGGCTGAAGATGAGACCGAAAAAGTCATATATAATCTGGTTCACACAACGCACGGGAAGCACTTTATTATGTAAAGCGCTGGAATCGACGGGAGTAGCCGGTGTGCCAAATGAATGGTTAACGAATCCGGATTTGATGGAAACATATAATGCAGACAGTTACACTGGATTGCAGGAGAAAATATGGGATAAAGGAACTACTCCAAATGGGATATATGGGTTAAAGCATGGCTATTATCAGCCGCACAATAATACCATAATGGATATATTGAAAAAATTCCCTGGAGGAAGCAAATGTTCAACAAGAGCTGAGATATGGGAAAACGCCTTTCCAAATTGCAAACATATTTTCATGACCAGAAGAAACAAAATACGGTTGGCTGTTTCCTGGTGGAAAGCAATAAAAACAAATGAATTTCATAGAAAGCAGGGGGCATCTCCAAAAGAGGCAAATGTGGGAAACAATTATTCATATGATGCCATTAATCAATTAGTTGCAGAATGTGTTTTTAGGGAAGCCGGCATACAAGAATTCTTTTCCGAGGGTAATATAATACCATTGACTATTGTATATGAGGATTTTATAAATAATTATGAGGAGACTGTTATTAAAATCCTGGAATATCTGGAAGTCCCTGGAATAGATAAAGTAAATATTGCACCGCCATATTATGAAAAACTTGCAGATGAATTATCAGAAGAATGGGTTCAGAGATTTAGAAAGGAAAGGCAGAAGGGATGGTCTAACGTCGGTTGGTAAGATAGCTGCCGCTTCGAAAACCTGCGAAACACCCTGAGAATACCACCGCATCATGTGACGTTTTCATACGAGGACCTTTGAACCAAATAAAAAACATTACAACGGGAGGAACAAGATTTGAGTGTACTAGAGACAATATATAAAAGAAGAAGCATAAGGAAATATATGGACAGGCCAGTGGATAAAGATACAATTATCACGCTTTTAAAGGCTGCTGCGGCGGCGCCCACAGCTGTAAATTGTCAGCCATGGGAATTTATCGTCATTGACAATCAAGAAAGACTTTCAAGGTTGAAAAAAGAGCTTACATCCGCAAGATACAACGCGCCTGCGGCCATAGTTGTATGCGGAAACATGAAACTGGCATTGAAAGGCGCAGACCATGAATTATGGGTGCAGGACTGCAGCGCCGCCATACAAAACATCCTATTGGCGGCAACAAGCCTGGGCTTGGGTTCGGTGTGGATCGGCATATATCCGGTTGAAAACAGGGTCAGGCTGTTGAGGTCGGCATTAAACATTCCCGAGCATGTTACACCACTTGGCATGGTGTACATTGGTTATCCTGCGGAAGAGAAAGAGCCGAGGACCAGGTATAACGAAAAAAGGGTATATTGGCAGGAGTATGAACCTAAACGCAAACACAGGAGCAAGGATAAACCTGAAATAGGTCATTATTGATTGACTCCAAAAGCATTATTTGGAAAACCGA
>CAZWVS010000117.1:0-5182 GCA_964636935.1 uncultured Clostridiaceae bacterium | reverse complement strand
CCTGCCGTTCTTTGATATCACGGGATAATATATATAAACCGGCCGGAAATTGGTGTGAAAGGATTATCATGGCTACTTGGGTATCACATTTTAGAATAGCAGAATACTTTTTGGATAAACTTAAGAACTTATCGGAAAAGGAGTTTATTGTGGGAAACATCGGACCTGATTGCGGGGAGCCTAATTCCGATTGGAGCAAGTTCACGCCATCAAGTGAAATCACACACTGGAGGGATGAAGAATCAGAGTCCGGTGTCGATTTGGATGGATTCTACAATAAATATCTTGCCAAACCGAATGGATATTTCTCTTTCTATCTCGGTTATTATGTTCATTTGTTGGCTGATATTGAATGGGCAGAGCGGATCTACCAACCCAAGAAGAAAAAATATAAATCGGAGTTTGAAAAAAATAAACGCTTTATCTGGGTCATGAAAAAAGACTGGTATGACCTGGATCATCTTTTTTTGAAAGAAAATCCTTCGTTCAGTGTGTTTGCAGCATTTTCAAAGATTGATGAATTCCCCAATAGATATTTGGACTACTATTCAGATACCGCGATAATTCGGCAAATAAGGCATATATCAAATTTCTATAAAAGCTTTGATGGCGATTTGAACCGCGAATTTACATATTTAACAAGGGAAGAAATGGACGGATACGTAAGCAAGGCATGTGTGTCAATTCACAATAAGCTGATTGATAAAGGATTGGTCAAAGTGCGGAAATCCGTGGCCGGCATTGAATAATTAGACCCATGTAGCGACGGCTATTTCAAGGCATAGCGATAAAGATAAAAAGAACCTCCCATACGATGAGGTTTTAAAAAATGCCGATGTATTGCATCATTGCCTATACAATCCATGTTTCCCTGTACAAGAGCATGAGGAAGATCGATATAACAGCTTACTTGGGGAGCTTGGATTGAATACCGACATATAGGCATTATTTTAAGTTGCTGCAAAGACCTGCCGCGGATCAATAAATAGAAAACTTTAAAAGCCAGTGTATTTCCCAAGCATATAAGGAGGCTGAAGATGAAGGAAGAATTAATCGCTCCCTGTGGCATGAACTGCGGCTTATGCATCAGTTATCTGGCCAAGAAGAATGAATTGAATAAGAAGGGCCTGAAAAGGGTGTATTGCGATGGTTGTCTGCCCCGCGGCAAAAACTGCCTTCATATGGGAGATAGTTGCCCACTGCTGGCAAACGGACAAGTGAGGTTTTGTTATGAGTGCGAGGACTTTCCCTGCAAACGTCTTAAATCCCTTGATAAGCGATACAGCACAAAATACCACATGAGCATGATAGAAAACTTAAAAGCCATTAAGGAAAATGGTATGGAAAGCTTTCTTGAAGAACAAAATTCAAAGTGGGCATGTCCCGATTGCGGCGAAATGATATGCTGCCATATCGGCCTATGTCTGAATTGTAAACTTGACACACTGATTCAAAACAGAAGATACCGCTGGGGCCGGAACAAGGCATAGCATTTATTGCAGACCTGAAGCAAACATCTGAAATACAGCACACATAAACAGACGGGGAGCGCAAATCTTAAATGAAAAACATAATCATCGCAGGCCCTAGCAGGGCCGGCAAAACAACATTGGCGAAAAGACTAAGCGAAGAACTGGGGTTCTTTGTCATAAGTCTCGATAAGCTTGTCGCAACATTTGAAGGGGCATATCCGCAATTGGATATCAGGCTTAACTGGGACAGGGAGAAGACCACGGAAAATTTAGCGCCGTTCCTCGGCCATTTCCTCGGCGCATTTTCGTCCGATACCGGTTCCGCATACGGGCTTAACCTGCCGGCACACGCTGTAAAAGGCAACAGGTTTGTGTTGGAAGGAGGGTATTTCAATTTTGACAAGATAACTCCTATTCTGAAAATGTATGGGATAGATGAATTGAAAGACCGTTTTATACTTATTGGGTTGGTACAAAACAAAAAAACCGCCGACGAATTCTTCAATGATTTCAGGAAATACGACACAGAGGATGACTGGACATATGCCTTGAATGATGAGAATTTGAGAGGTGTCGGCGAAGAAGCTGTCACATTCAGCCGAACCATGACGGATCATTTGGTCAAACACGGTTTTACAATTTACGATACGTCCACAAAACGGGAGCAGGTTTTTGATAATATAATAGATGACATCAAATCGAAGTTTGTTTGAATATAATTGCGGGTCAAACACGCAAGGATATATTTGGCAATTGATGTGTACTGTTTGAGTCAATTAGTGAAGAAGCCCTTTCCATACTTAAACGGATAGAGCAATTGATATGGTATTTAAGCTTTTACACGTTTCTCATCCCTCCACTGGGAGTAAAGCTTAACCTGGGAGAGGGGACAAACGGATTCACCAAGAGATATATGGAATGCCGTACACTATTTAAAAAGGAGACGAGCTTATGAAATTTGCTAAAATAACAGATAATGGTAAGATAACAATTCCAATAGAAATACGAAAAAAATTAAAACTGAAAGATGGTGACAAAGTTATTTTCATAGAGCAAAACGGGAAAATCATCATGGCAAATTCTACAATGGATGCACTTGAAAAAATACAATATGAGTTTGAAGGTGAAGCCAAAAGAGCGGGCTTGAATAACGAGCAGGATGTTGTTGATTTTGTGAAACAAGTTAGAAGAGAAATGTGGAACGAAAAAGAAGAGGGAAACAATTGAAGATGACGGACTTGAACTGGGAACGCTATGCCCCGGTAGTAGATATGAATATTGATGAATTAAGAAATATTTTTGCTAAATACGACAAATCAATCACTGTTGAAGATTTTAGCGCCATACAGCTTGGATGCAAAAACAGCAATTTTATTGTTTTTGCAAACAAGAGTAGATTCATATTGAGGATAACCTGTTTAACAGGCCTAAACAACGAAATGGCAGCCTATGAACTGCTAAAGGGCAAGATAAAAATTCCTAACCTGTTGTTCCACACCGCGAAACATGATATGAATATTTTCATCTACCAATTTATAGAAGGTGTCTCCCTGCAAAAACATATCATGGAAAACGGCCAATGCGACCATTCTTTGTTGGAACAGGTAGCCGAAACAGCCGCCGTCATACATGATACTCCAAAAGAAAAAACGTCAGGGCTTGCAAAATGGGATGTGCCGCCATATGAAGTGTGGTACCAATCCTTTTTGGATAATCCGACGGTAAGGTCAAGAATAGGTGAAAAGATGCGTGAGAGGATACAACGGCTGGTTTTTGACAAGCAAAAATTCATACCGGAAATCGATAGTTTCAAGTCGCTAATACATTGTGACTTCCGACCCGCAAATATGCTTGTCAACGGATATGGGCACGTATTTTTTGTCGATTGGGAAAGCGCATGGTGGGGGCATACCATGGCTGATATGGGCGCATTTTTCAGATACCGCCGGTTTTTCAATGACACCCATATCAAATTGTTTGAGCAAACATACAATTCAATTGCAAAAAGAAAACTTCCAGACAATTGGTTCGAGTTATCCATATTCAGGGATTTGGTCAACCCTTTGCAATTGCTCTCGTCAAAGCAGGAAGCATCTTTGCGGAATGCAGATTTGGTAAACATAATAGAGGGTATATTAACTTATATGAATTATTAATACCTTGTGCAATTATAAGCATAGCACTAGGTTGAATCAGTTCTCTATCTCTATATATTCTGAGCTCAGAGAAGGCTTTCTATTGTGACTTAGGGAACGCGGGATGTTATAGGTGAGATTTTGGAAACGATGCTTGCCATGTACTATAACATTCAAAACAAAAGGAGGATATTATGGCTAAAGTAACAAGAAAAATGGTCGAGAAAACAGGAATAGACGTAGATGAATTAGTAGACTTGCTGATTAAGAACGCATCTGCCGAATTGACTACATTCTATTACTATACGATCCTACGGGTAAACCTGATCGGACTGCAGGGTGAAGGGATCAAGGAGATTGCTGAGACAGCTCGTATAGAAGACCGCAATCACTTTGAAGCATTAGTCCCGCGAATTTATGAATTGGACGGGAAACTACCTGATGACATGAAAGCGTTTCATGACATGTCTGCTTGCCCGCCGGCCAGCTTGCCCAAGGACATAACCGACATTCAAGCAATGCTGACAGTCCTGGTAAACGCGGAACGGTGCGCCGTCAAGGGATACACACATATCTGCAATCTGACTGCCGGCAAAGACCACAGAACTTATGATCTTGCTCAAGCGATCCTGAACGAGGAGATCGAACATGAGTCGTGGTTCTCTGAGTTCCTTGGAGAAGGACCTTCAGGACATTTTCTACGTAGAGGGGAGACATCACCCTTTGTAAGCAAGTTCCTTCGGTAAGAATGAAGAGATTGACAAAAAAGGTGCAGGCGACGGGCTAACCGCCCGCGCCTGGTTTTTGTTGTTAAAAAATAGGGAAATACGAATTAATAAATTCAAAATCCAACCGATAACTTAGGTTGTAAATCATATCAAATTGAAAAACAAACGTCTAAGAAAAGGGATATGTTATAAAAATGATAGGAAATAAACAAAAATACGCATCTTTCATGGCGCAGATGGGCTATGTGATGAGTATAAAATGCAGCTGAAATGATGTCTTGACCCGTTTCACGGAATCCAACACCGGAGCGTGTAATGAAAATATATCTTTTATGCCTATTTATTTGGTATTATGGATAAGTGATTATTTTTCAAGAGGAGTGTTAATAGTGAAAATAATATATCGTTTGTTATTTGTTTTACATGCATTTGTTGGTTTGGGAGCAATAGGCGGAGGGATAATGGCTATTCTCAATCCAACCGGACCGGGAGGAATGCCCGCTGAGGTTTTAAAAAACTCACCGTTTAACGATTTTTTGATTCCCGGCATCATCTTGTTTGCAATAATTGGAATCGGAAATATATTTAGCGCTGTAACAATTCTTTTAAAATCAAAATATCAAGGTTATATAAGTAGTGTTTTCAGCTGGGCTTTGGTAATATGGATTATTGTTCAATGCATAATGCTTCGTTCGGTTGTTGCATTGCATGTCATATTTTTTGTAATTGGGTTAGTTGAAGTCGTTTTTTCAACGATGCTTTTGTTTGAACAACGCTTATTTCCAACAAAAATAATTCTTAAAATTATTGCGAAATTACAAAAAAGATATTTAAGGTAACGATTTCA
>CAZWVS010000116.1:0-6761 GCA_964636935.1 uncultured Clostridiaceae bacterium | reverse complement strand
GAGATTTACGAATACGACTGGCCCAGCCTCGACTGGTGGGACTATTCCAAAGTGCCTGAACTGATAAGGTTGCATAAAAAGACCGACGACCGCGCAATCATGTTTTTTGCAGGGGGCACTTTTGAAACCCCCTGGTATATGAGGGGCATGGAACAGTTCTTCATAGACCTGTATGAGAATCCTGAAATAGTGGATGCCATATGCACCAAGGTGGGCGAATACTACTACCAGAGGGCTTTGAGGGTGCTCGAAGCCGCAGACGGGCAGATAGACATCATAGGCTCCGGCGGAGACATAGGCGGGCAGGACCGCCTTATGCTGAACCCCGACCTTTGGAGAAGCCTAATAAAGCGGCACACGGCAAGTTTGGTGAAACCCTTCAGGGATATGGGGCTTGGCACCTTCTACCATTCCTGCGGTTCCGTATCTGATGTCATAGGCGACCTGGCCGAGATAGGGGTGGATATCCTGGACCCCATACAGGTAACTGCAAAAAACATGCAGCCTGAATATCTCGCTGAGAAGTTCTCGGACGTAATAGCTTTCCATGGCGCCATCGACGAGGTTGAGCTGCTCCCCCACGCCTCGCCCCGGGAAGTGTATGACGAAACAACCAGGATAATATCGATCCTGGGTAAAAACGGCGGTTTCGTGGTGTCCCCCTCACATCAGGTGCAGGGCGACACGTCCGTAGAGAACGTGCTTGCGGTTTTTGAGGCCGTGGCGGATTTTAAATAGGGCTTTCTGAATAAAATTGAAAACGCCTTGATAGGTGTAAACCGTTATATACTGCTT
This sequence comes from uncultured Clostridiaceae bacterium, assembly GCA_964636935.1. Lineage (GTDB taxonomy): Bacteria > Bacillota > Clostridia > DUPQ01 > DUPQ01 > JAFGQE01. The sequence continues at coordinate 5,966 of CAZWVS010000116.1, read as the reverse complement.
GTTTTCACCCCTGCGGCTCTCGCGGTTGCCAAATATTGAAGTCCGTGTTATTCGGCAGTCCCTAAATACGATTAGTTGAAATGTTCCTGTACTGCATAGGGGTCATGCCTGTCACCTTTTTAAAGGCTTCGTTGAAATACCTTGTGTTGTTGTAGCCCACGGTTCCGGCAATCCTTGAAACGGTCATGCCGCTGTTTTCCAAAAGCTCCTTTGCCGCCTGCACCCTTATGCGTATGAGTTTTTCGCCAAAGGTCAGGCCGTATTGCTTTTGCAGCACCCTGCCGAGCTGGCGGGTGCTCAAATTGAGTATGTCCGCAAGGTCGCGGGCATGTATGCCGTTCATGTGGTTCAATGCGAAAAAGGCGTCTATCACGGCGCTTCTGTTTTCGTCCATGCCGTCCGTCGATTTGTCTTGATTTGTTTTTTCGCTGCCGCAGATGTTTCTCATTATGCATACGAGCAGCCGGGAGGCCAGGCTGTTTATGCTGGTGCGGTAGCCAATCCCCCTGTCCCGCATTTCAACCCTGAGGTTTTTCAGCAGTCCGATCTCCCCTTCGCAGTTTTCATATATGCATATGCCGTCGATGTTTTTCAGGTATTCCCATATTTGAGGCGCATCGCTTTCACTTTGGACGTATTCGAATTTGAAACAATATTTTACGGCATCGGCCGCAAGGGCGTTGCCCTTTGAATGATACACATCCGGGCATATGACACAGCATTGGCCGGGACCAAGCACGGTTTCGCTTCCGTTGATGCGGAATGCGAACTGTCCGGCTTCTATGACATGCACTTCGTATGCGCCGTGGTTGTGAAGCGACACGGGGCTTTTCGACAATGCGAACAAGCCTTTGTCGAAGGACACCTTGAACAGGGCGTCCTCTATTTCCACTTCACAATTGTACAAAACATCCATGGTTGAACCTTCAAGCAAATATTTGACCGACCGTAAACATATTATATGCGGACGGGGGCCGAGTCAATGACCGGCTCCTTATCCTTTTCAACAGCTGAATGCGCTGTATTTAAGATTGTGCTCCCTGCAGTAAGATGTGAATTTTTCGTACCACCCGGACCCTTTGAATTTTTCAACGAAATTCCGCAGGAACAGGTCCAGGTCCCCGGACTGCCCGGTGATCAGCTCGGAGAACCTGCGGGTCTCCTCTTCCGTGAAATTATAGAAATATTCATATTCCCCGTCGCCGCCCATCATCCCTGAGGGCACACCGAAATCCTGGCCGGAGATGTGCAGGCACCCTTCTTTTATCTCCGCCTCCACATATGCCGATATGCCGTTGTTTGTCTCGTTGCACAGAACATTGGAGTCATCCGGTGTTTTTTCATTTTCTTCATCATCCTTGCGGATAATGTGTTTTGTTTTATCAAGGGGGAAGGGCACCTCGTCGGGTGGGAAATGTTCAATCTTTTCAACAATTCCCGAACGCTCTGAATTGTCACCGCCCACGGGCACAATGACCCTGTCGCCTTCTTTTATGTCACGGTCGTCGGTCCTATAGTAGTATGTGGCGCCGTCTTCGGAGAATGAAACGCTGCAGTATATGAACCGCTCTTCTTCATCATCTTCTTCTTCAACTTCGATTCCAATGAAGCCGGCGAACTCTTTCCAGTTTTCAGGGTATGTGCGGTATCCCCCGCACATTTTCCCCCTGCCGCCCCTCTGTTTTACAAGAAGCAGCCAGCTGGTGCAGTCTGTTACAAATTCATATAGAGGCTGCGGGTAATACGGCAGCCAGTTCTCCGTATGCAGTTCCTTCCAGTCCTTTAAAAGCTTTTCCGTCTCCTTGATTGAATATCTTTCAAGCGGATTTGGAGTATTGCGCATATCCCATTCGAATCTGATCGCTTTACCCTCTGTAAAGACCATGTTGTAGATGCTATGGTATCCAAAGCTCCCCAATTCCAGATATATCTCTTGAATATCCCTTTCATTGGACTTCATGTCGATATCCTTAAGCCTTTTCAGCCAGTTTGAAAGCCGCCCGTTTCCGGCAAGCTTCAGCATAAGTCCTTCGCAAAGCTTCTCCCCCTTCGCAGCCGCCATTATGAGCGCAAGGGTCAGTCCTTCATCCAGCCCTTGGGCATCCACTGCGCCTATGTCCGCCTTTTCGGGATCCATGCCGTTTTTCTCCAATATTTCCCTGTATTTGAAAAGCCCGTATTCCGGATTGTTAACATTGAATTCATTGACTTCTTTTATGAATTCGCATATGAGGTCATAATATGCTTTCTCCGGTTCAATTACATTTTTCCAATATTTCGGCAGCTCCGTGAATTTGCCTATGTATTTTGTAAGGAAGACGAAACGTGGTTTTTCTTCGCATATAAACTGTTCCCATTCTTCATATATGGCCCTTAGTTCATCATCCAGATATCCCGGGGCTTTTTCCCGCATTTCTTCGGGGATGCCGTAATATGCCTGGGCGATCGAGCCCGCTATGGCGGCCAGCGTGTCGCTGTCGCCTCCCAGGGATACGGCTGTGCGCACGGCGTCTTCGAAGGAATCCGATTCCAAAAAGCACTCTATCGCCTGTGGCACTGTTTTTTGGCAGGTTTCGTTGAAGATATAGTCCGGCCGTATCCCGTCGATTGTGAAGTCAAGGGAATAGCCCATCCCGCATATCTTTTCGCGGATTTCGCTTTTCAGGTATCCGTGCCTTGCCATGTATATGGCGATGGACACCGCCTTAGCTCCAAGCATACCCTCCTCGTGGTTGTGGGACACGGATGTGACGGCTTCGGAGAACTCCTCCGCCTCCTCTTCCGTCCTTGCGAGGAAGCCCGCAGGGCTTACGCGCATGGCGGCGCCGTTGCCGTAGCTGTTGTATGGTTCCGGGTTGTCGCTTATAATCCACTTTGCGAACATGCCCCCGAAGCCGCAATCCGGATGCTTGCGTCCCAGCCGCTGCATGTGTTTGATTGCGTTTTTTTGAAGCAGTTCCAGATATCTGTAGTTGTTTTGGAACATTTCTATCGGAGGCTCCACGCTATTTTCGGTTTCCATGAACGCCTTCGCAAGGGCAAGGGTCATTATGCTGTCATCCGTTGCAAAGCAGCTTTCATGGAACAATTCGAATTCCTTGCTTTTATGGTTGTCGAATTCGAATCTGGAACCTACTATGTCACCTATTATCGCACCCAGCATGATATCCTCTCAAAAAAATCAAGTCCCTCACGGCCTTCTGTGAAGCATGATCACTTCAACACAGTTCAATTATACTACATCGCGACATGTCCGCACCAATTGGGGGCTTACCGGTTTTTGTGCTAAAAGTCATGCGCGATTTGGGATATAATGAACTCACAAAATTCATGGCGTGAAATTTATTTCCCGGCATTTGACGGAGCAGATATGAAGATTGAATACAATTGCATCGATAATGAAAACCTGAAGGACAATGAAACCGCCCGAAGGCTCAGGCACATCCTTTTAAAGTGGATTCCCTTCGCCGACACCACATACAGCGACTGGGACATGAAAAAGGATGCGGGTCATTTTTTCGGCGGCAGCTATTTCTACGCCATTGAAACTGCGACGCCTATGTTCATATATGCCTTGCTTTCCTCCATAGGCGAATACGACCTGGCCAGGGCCGGCATGTCTGCGGATGAGATGAGGGAAAAAGCCGCAAAAGCCCTTCGGTACCTTTGCTATACGAATGAATACGGACCCGGGGGGCTTTTCAGGGAAAAAAGCTCCAACGTATATGCAAACGGCACCAAATGGGGCGCTAAGGGCGAGGATTTCTTCAGGGCGACGGCAATAGGCCGTACAGTTGTCCTCATGGCGGCAACCGCCGTTATTTTAAAAGACATGCTAGACGATGAAATTTTTGGAATCGTTGAAAAAATCGTGACCGGTTATTCTGACAAATGGTCCGGGGAAACACCCCGGGCAGGCACATATTTCGACACCCAGTGTGAAGAAAACGCATGGACGGCCCTTGGCATATCGGCCGGTTTGGTTTTGTATAAGAGGCATCCGGACAGGGAGAAGTGGCTTGACGGATTCAACAGATGGGCGATAAATTCCATAAGCACCTACCGCGACAGGATGGACACCGGCGAATATATGGGGAAATCCCTAAGGAACTACTGGATGAAGGGGGTCACCTTCCATCCGGACCATACGACGGAAAACCATTCATTCGTACATCCAGAATATATGGCGGCGGGAATAGTCCTAAAGGCTGAAGCTGCGGCGATGCTGCTTCTGACAGGCAATGAAATCCCGGATACGGTTTTTCGGAAAAACGAGGAAGTCTATGACAGTACCATCGGGAAATGGTGTCAGGATGACGGCCTTATAATCCCGGTGCAGGGACAGGACTGGTGGTATACAAGATATCACGGAAACCATGTGCTTCATTCCGCCATGAGCCTGCTGCATAAAAACCAAAATTCAGCCCTGTATCTAAATAGGTGCATCGACATGATGGAGAAACTGCAGGCAAGCCACAAAACGGGGACATTGCTTGAGGAAAACCCGGACCAGACCATAGATGAACACGGGCACTACCGGCTTAGGGATATGGAGCACGCCAGCGCGCTGGGCCTTTCCTGCTCATTGCTGCTCCACTCTTATCTTGGCGAACAGGAACCGGCCAGGGATCTGCAAGCCGTGAACACCGAACTGGAAGGCGTTTATGAGTACCCCTTCGGCTGTGTTGTCGTAAACAGGAAACAGGACAGTTTTTCCGCCTTCAGCTGGCGTAACAAGGTCATGGCTTTCAATTTGCCGAAAAACGGGATGTGGACCGTGACACCCATTGTTGCGGGCATGACCGGCGAAGTGCGTTTCAGTGAAAGAAGGGAGCCCGATTCCCTTTGCAATGAACGGGACATAAGGGATTCCGTCAAAAGGCACATTGACGTTGGAAAAGAAGGTTTCTGCGCCACAGCGCGTGTCCACAGGGACGGAGGGAAACTGGTGCAGGACATTTCATTTGTGTCGCTGCCTGACGGAACCACCGTTTATTGCGACAGGTTCACCGCGGGTGAGGATTGCGGCACGACCACATTCCACGGCGGCCTTATAGGCGTACGCAATGAAAACATCGGTGAATTCAAAAATCTGGCCAAAGGATACAGGGACATACACACGGGCGCGGATGTAAGAAGGTTCAACGGATACTTCGGCGGCGACAGCGACGATGTGGAATATCTCCCTATGACGGGAATACTGAACATAGATGATGAAATGGGATTCGTGTATTTCAACAGCAACGGAGTCAAGTATGTTAACAGACACTTTTACAAAGCCTGGAAAGGCGTGGAGGACCAGCTTGTTTTCAACGATATTAAAAACGGCGAATTCAAAAAGGGGGACGAAACCCCCATATTCACCCTTGCGGCATATCCCAACTGCAGCATCGGGGAAACCCAGGACATAAGGGATGCATCCGTTCTTTATGAAGCCGGCATAAAGGGGACTTCAGCGATTGAAACAAGGGGCCGGCTGGTTGCAGCCAATTTCAACGACAGGGATGTGAACGCGGTGTTCACGTGCCGCCAAAAAGGCGAGATCCTTATATTCCCCGGTGAAACGCTCATTGAAGGCTCCAGTATAAGCAGGAAGTTTTCAATAAGCGGTTTCAGGTCGACCTGGCTGGAACCGGTTACGAGGATGAAGGTTGGAGAAAATGACAACATGCGCATACTTGCCGTGGACGGGACAGTAGTAAAGGAGGACATCTCCACCGGAACTATGAAAAGATTGCTGTAACAGGGCATATGCCCGGCTTTTGAAGGCCTCGTTTAAATAGCTTGTGCCGCCGTAATCGAAATTTTCGGGCTATCCCATAAAAGGTCTTACGCATATTATATATATAGCGGCCTTTTCGTTGATTTCAACCTCCGGCGTGCAGCCATACGGGGCTCGACCATCCATAGCTGCCGTCAACGGTGCATACCCTTATATAGTAATAGACATACTTTTCATCCGTCAG
>CAZWVS010000115.1:0-6851 GCA_964636935.1 uncultured Clostridiaceae bacterium | reverse complement strand
TCCTTTATATCGTAGCTGTATTTGCCGTCGTTTGTCGAATAAAAACCTGCGGGACCGTCATCCGATGCGTTTCCCTCCACTGCGAACCAGTTCTGGCCCGACTCCTCCTGCCCGTCCGGCTTTTTACGTATGAAGCCGTAGGGGATTTCATAGACGGCGCACGGATCGGACAGGTTTACAGGGAAAGAGAGTTTTAATATCTTCCTCGATTCCTGCCAGTTGAGCTTTGATGAAACGAATATACCGTCCATCCCCTTATATAGGCTGAAATTCTGTATCAGCAGAGAATTGCCGAATTTAGATTCGACACGCATGGTGACCCTGAGGGGTCCGCTTTCCGTTATTTTCAAACAAGCGTGGGAGAAACGACTGATTTCATTTCTAAAAGATGTGATGCCGTGGGCCCATGTATCCGATTCGCTGTCATCTATTACAACGGGAACTGCGCCGGGACCGGTGAAAACATCGTGTCCGTTTTCCTTATCCAGCAAAGATGAAATCCATCCTGTCGATTTGTCGAACTCTACACGGTAACGCTTGTTTTCAATATGGTTTTCGCCGTACGAAAGGACCGTATCCGCTTCAGCTGATTCAAATTCTTCTTCAGTCTCCCTGTACAGCCAATAAACCTTATATCCGAGAGGCGGAAGCTCTGCAAGGAACAAGGTGTCCCATTTCCTGTCCTTGTCCGTCTTGTATGAACGCACGGTCTGTGATTCCATGAAAGTGCCGTCCGGAGCCTCGACAAGCCTGGAAAGCCTGCATCGGACCGGGGCTTTGACGGCCCGGACATTCGGGTTGAACACAAACAGGGGATAGGCGGATTTTTTCAACTTCTCCAATTCACGATCAAGGACGGGTGTCCCCGTTTCCATATTGTTTCGTGTTGTGTTCACATTCCAGGAGATTTTCTGCAAAGCCGAATTTTTAATATCCCCGGCGATTTTCAGCGCCTCGCCGTAAAATTCAAAGGCGTCGTCATATGCAGGCCTTATGCTGCATCCCCCCATGATGTCGTGGAACTGGTTGAACAGGACATCCTCCCAGGCCTTTTGCAGATTTTGTTTGTCATAACCGGTGTTGAAAAGCTTATGCGATATGAAAGCCGCCTTTTCGGCGAACACAAGCCTGTTTTCAGCTTTCCTGTTAAGAAATTTCACCATGGCCGTTGTCGAATAGCAGCCGCTGGCATGATGCTGGAGATCCCCTCTGACGACGGGAAGCCGGGGTTCGCATGATTCAAGGGCTTCGAAATACCTGTCCGTCCTCGACATGGTGATTTTGAAATCATTTTCAGACTTCAATTTTTGAAAAAACTCTATTACCGCGCGGGTGGGACCGCCCCCATGGTTCCCCACACCGTAGAAAAACATGACGGGTGTCTCATTCTTTTTAGAAGCGATCCTTGCGTTTTCAAGACGCTCACGTATACGCCCCTCACTCAAGTCGTTGTTGTAGCCGTTTATTATTCGGAAAGTCGTTACGCGGCTGCCATCGGGGCTTTCCCATATGAAAGCATCCGATTCAAGCTGCTTTTCATTTCTGTCCGGACGCATGAAGACATAGTGGTCCATACCGCTTTTTTTGAGGATCTGCGGCAGCATGCCGTTGTGGCCGAAAGAGTCCACGTTATAGCCGACAGAGGAGGTCTTGCCGAATTTCTCCATGAAATATCCCTGCGCATATAAGGAATGTCTTGAAAAAGACTCGCCCGAAGGTATGTTGCAGTCAGGCTGCAGCCACCATCCGCCGGTGATTTCCCAGCGCCCCTCGTCGACCCTCTTCCTGATTTCCTCGAACATTGCGGGTTCGTTCTCCTCCACCCATTTGTAATATGAGGCGCAGGCGCTCGTGAAAACGAAATCAGGATATTCCTCCATCCTGTCCAGAGCGGACCTGAAGGTCGCCTTGATTTCCGCAAAACCCTCCTGCCATCGCCAAAGCCAGACCGGGTCTATGTGAGCATTGCCTATAAGAAAAATTTCATTCATTTCATACCCCCCGTACAAGACCAATTATACATATGGCACACGAAATCGCAAAAAATATTTGCAATAATCGGAATTGACGGTTGAAGGCGGGGCGCCGGATTCGAAAGAGGCTTTGGCGGCAATAGGCGAGTGGAGGGGCATATCGATAAAAACTATTGCGATTGCACCGACATCATTTTCGGAGGCCTTGCAGACCTTTATAGGGGAAAGGCTTATGATTCGGATCCGCGCTATGCAAACAATATGGACAAATACCGACCGGGGCTTGCAAAATACATGAGCAGGGCCATAAGGGCGTCCATATCTGAATAATTGGATTATGGAAAATTTTTCTGATAATATCACGGTATCGAGACGAATATTGCCAGGAGGTGTTTCATGGGTTCAAATATCGATTATTATGAGAAACTCAACACTTATGTCGCAGGCGGGTCCGGCACGGGTTCGAAAAAAGCCAGGCTGTTGCCGGAAGAACCTTCTGTCATCGTGCGAGGCAAAGGATGCAGGGTCTGGGATGCGGACGGAAGACAGTTCATTGATTATAGGAACGGACTCGGACCGGTCACCCTCGGTTACTGTCACCCGGAAGTGAACGAGGCTGTGAAAAAGCAATTGGAAAAGGGGATCGTGTTCGGTCATCCGGGCATATTGGAGGCCGAGGCCGCCGAGAGGCTTTGTGAAACCATCCCCTGCGCCGAGAAAATACGATTCATAAAAACAGGCGGGGAGGCCGTTGCCGCATGCATCAAGATCGCCCGCGCCGCTACGGGAAGGGAGCATGTTGTTCAAATAGGATACAACGGATGGTTGAACGTGCTGTCGGCGGGAGCCAGGGTGAATCCCAGGGACACATCCGAAGGTGTCCCCAAAGGGATAGCGGAATCCTTAAGCAAGCTTCATCATACAGTCGGGTGGAACGACTGTGATACGGTTGAAAAGCTTTTTGACGCATATCCCGGTGAAATCGCCGCATTGGTCGTGGCATCCGACTATGCCCGCATGGAAGACGGGACAAAATTCTACCCCTTTTTACGGGAAATAACGAAAATCAACGGCAGTGTGCTTATTTTCGATGAGATAGTAACGGGCTTTCGCATTGCAAAGGCCGGCGCGCAGGAGTATTTCCATGTGGTTCCGGACATGGCTGTCTTTGCCAAAGGGATGGCCAACGGGATGCCCCTTGCCGCTTACTGCGGAAAAGCGGAGCTTATGAACGAAGTGGATAAGGGGACATCCATTTCATCGACCTATGCGGGTGAACAGCTTTCCCTGGCTGCAACCATGGCGGTGCTGGACATATATCAAAAAAACGATGTTGTCGGATATCTGAAAAAAACCGGCGCAAGACTGTGGGGCGAGGTAAACGCATTATTCAAAAAATATGATATTCCGCTATCATACCAAGGCTTCCCCCAGTGTCCCGCCCTTGTTGCCGATGGGGATGCAGCCGGCCTGGTTGACGAATACCACAGGAGTTCATATGGGAACGGCGTGTCGCTTTACAATGTGAACTATGTCAACTTCAGCCATGGGGACCATGATGTGGAGGAAACCGTTGAAAGGCTGGAAAAGGCCGTTTCATCCATAGGCTGATTCATGCCGGTCCGCCAAAGAAGAGGCCGCGCCACATTAGTCGTGCTTTCTAATTGTTTGCGTCTGTTCATCAAGGGTAAATAACTCATCAAAGGAGTTATGGCCATGATTGATGAAAAAGGCATTGACACGCAGGATAAAAAATCCAAGGAAAAAGATCTCGGGATAAAGGGAATGACCTGCACCGCGTGTGCCGCCGCCATAGAAAGAAGCGTCGGCAAAATGGACGGTGTAAAATCCGCATCCGTCAATTTCGCCACGGAAAAACTCAAGGTCCGTTTCAATTCAGGGGAAACCGACCTGGACAGTGTGATTGAAACCATAAGGGACACAGGATACGACGTGGAGGAGGAAGAAAGTCAAAAAGCCGTAGCCGGGATGGACGATAAGATTGAAAAACAGGAGAAAAGGCTTCGTAAAAGGTTTTTGATATCCCTTTTGTTCACCATTCCGGTTTTCTATCTTGCAATGGGGCACATGGCGGGACTGCCGGTGCCGGGTTTTCTGGCTGGACATCAAAACTCGCTTTCCATGGCGCTTATTCAAATGTTCCTCACCATACCGGTGATGATAACCGGAGCCGAGTTTTACAAATCAGGATTTAAAACCCTTTTCAAGGGAGCGCCCAATATGGACACCCTTATTGCGATCGGAAGCGGCGCCGCGTTCGTGTTCGGTGTTTTTGTCATATTCATGCTTGCGCAGGGTTTTTCCCATGATAATCAAAACCTTATAAACGAGTATGCGGGCCAGCTGTATTTCGAATCGGCTGCGGTCATACTCACCCTTATAACCCTAGGTAAATATCTTGAAGCAAAGGCTAAAGGCAAAACTTCAGACGCCGTGAAAAGCCTGATTTCACTGGTTCCCGAAGAAGCGTCGGTGATAAGGGATGAAGAGGAGGTCAGGATACCGGTTGAAGACCTAAGGGTCGGCGACCTGGCGGTTGTAAAGCCCGGGGGGAGAATACCCGCAGACGGATTGATCGAATCGGGGTATACCGCTGTGGACGAATCGATGCTGACCGGGGAGAGCCTGCCGGTAGAGAAGAAACAGGGGGACCGGGTCACCGGGGGGAGCATCAATAAAACCGGATATATCCGATTCACGGTGCTTCGCACAGGAAGCGACACCACATTGTCGAAGATAATAAAAATGGTTGAAGACGCGCAGGGCGAAAAGGCCCCCATAGCCAGGTTCGCAGACCGGATAAGCGCCATATTCGTACCGGTTGTGATGCTGATATCCGTTATTTCCTTCATCGTATGGCTTATTCTCGGACAGGGGACGGGATTCGCCTTCACCATTGCCATATCGGTGCTGGTCATATCATGCCCCTGCGCATTGGGGCTGGCAACCCCGACAGCCATAATGGTCGGCACGGGAGCCGGCGCCCGCAGGGGGATATTGTTTAAAAGCGGGGAAGCCCTTGAAATCATGCACAAGGCCGGAACCATCGTTTTCGACAAAACCGGAACCCTTACGGAAGGGAAACCTAAAGTCACGGATATAGCGGCAAAGGGCATATCCGAAAAAGAATTGCTTTCATATGCAGCTTCTGCCGAAAAAATGTCCGAACACCCGCTGGCCGATGCGGTCATAGATGCAGCCTTGGCGGAAGGCGTTGAAATATTCGAAGGCGGGGATTTCCAAGCTTTTCCAGGTTACGGGATCAAAGCCAATATCAGGGACAAGGAGTTCCTTATAGGCAAAAAGGAATTTCTGGATCAAAACGGTGTGGATATTGAAAATATCACCGACATATCGGATAAGCTGTCAAACGCGGGCAAAACCCCCCTATACACCGCTCTGGAAGGCAGGTTCGCAGGTGTCATCGCTGTTGCGGATGTAGCGCGGCCCGATGCGGTGGAAGCCGTCTCAAGACTGGGCGAAATGGGGTATGAAGTTGTAATGCTGACCGGAGACAATGAAAAGACCGCAGCCGCGGTCGGGCGGTTGCTGAATATCGACAATGTCATATCGAATGTGTTGCCCGATAAAAAGGCTGAAGCCATAACACGGTTCCAAAAGGATGGCAACAGGGTCATAATGGTTGGCGACGGCATCAACGACGCCGTCGCCCTGGCACAGTCGGATGTGGGAATAGCAATGGGCAACGGAACCGACGTGGCTATTGAATCCGCTGATGTGGTGCTGATGCGCGACAATCCTTTAAGTGTCGCCGCCGCCCTTGAGCTAAGCGGGGCGACCATGAAAAACATAAAGCAGAATCTGTTCTGGGCGTTTTTCTACAACGTGCTTGGGATTCCCATTGCCGCGGGTGTGTTGTATAACGCGGCGGGGCTCAGGCTGGACCCGATGATAGCTGCGGCCGCCATGAGTTTCAGTTCGGTAACGGTTGTATTGAATGCGCTTCGGCTGAGAAGGTTCAGACCGAAGATCGATAGGGACATGAAAAAGAGGGATAACGGAAAAGAAGAGAAAAAGACAAATGTGAAAGGAGAAGAATCGATGAATATGAAATTGAAAATAGCAGGAATGACCTGCATGCATTGCGTCGGCAGGGTGAAAAAGGCATTGGAGGGATTGGACGGTGTGACAAATGCCGATGTGGATCTTGATAAAGGTGAGGCCGAGGTTTTTGCGGACCGGGATATTGAGCCGGATTCGCTGAAAGCCGCTGTTGCGGAACAGGGGTATACTGTCACAAATGTGGAACAGCTTTGAAAGGAGCACATTTCGGCATAGATTGACATTGCATTAAAGAAAGGTGAAATTTGCAAATGAACCGGATATTGAAAAAAAGAAAATTCGCTATTGCATTATTGGGATTGCTCATTATTTTTGGCCTTGTTCTGACGTCGTGCCGGAAGGATGAGGACGAGCTCGTCGTAGGTATGGAGCTTGCATATCCTCCGTTTGAAACAACGGATGAAAACGGAAACCCCGACGGAATAAGTGTAAAGATGGCATATGCCCTGGGTGAATACCTGGACCGCCCGGTCAGGATAGAAAACATGGCATGGTCGGGTCTCATACCGTCGCTTACCACCGGAAAGGTGGACCTTGTGATTTCTTCAATGACAATCACCGAGGAACGGGAAAAGACGGTGGATTTTTCAATTCCATATGCAAAATCACAGCTTTCTCTTCTGGTCAATGCCGATTCACCGGTCAAGGTGTTCGACGACTTGAAGGGGGATGGCAGAAAACTGGCGGTTAAAAAGGGGACCACGGGTCACACATACGCCTTAAAGCATCTGCCCGACAAGAACATTGTTGTGTTTGAAAAGGAGACATCATGTG
>CAZWVS010000114.1:0-6856 GCA_964636935.1 uncultured Clostridiaceae bacterium | reverse complement strand
CGCCGAAGCGGAAATGATAACCAGGTCGCCTTTCCTTATTTCCGCGCTTCTGTGGCTGTCATTGGACATCCTTCGAAGAGCCGACATGGGTTCGCCCTGGGAACCCGTGGCTATGAAAACAAGCTTGTCCGCGTTGAATTTATCCATCTGTTCGGGCTGGATGAGCATGTCTTCCTTGACATCAAGGTATCCAAGCTCCATTGATTTTTTCATCACATTTGTCATGCTTCTGCCGAACACCACAATTTTTCTGTCGAATTTGGAAGCGGCGTTTACGACCTGCTGAACACGGTGCACATTTGATGCGAAAGTGGCGACTATTATCCTGCCCCGGGCTTTTGAGAATATAGCTTCAAATGACTCTCCGACCACTTTTTCACTTATGGTAAAACCCTCTTTTTCAACATTGGTGCTGTCCGCCAGAAGAAGCCTGACGCCCTCTTCCCCGATTTCCGCAATCCTTTGCAAATCCATGGGTTCACCACCCACGGGTGTATAATCGATTTTGAAATCGGATGTGTGCAGGACCGTGCCGACGGGTGTTCCTATCGCCAGCGCCACCGAGTCCGCTATGCTGTGATTTGAATTGATGAATTCTATTGTGAAGCTTCCCAGTGAAATGTTGTCTCCCGCCTTTACGACATTGAGGCTCACTTTACCGAGTATTGCATGCTCTTCAAGCTTATATTCCAATAGTCCCAGTGTAAGCGCGGTTCCGTAAACCGGGATGTTTATTTCTTTCAGCAGGTAGGGCACCGCCCCTATGTGGTCTTCATGGCCGTGTGTAAGAACGATGCCTCTTATTTTATCTGCGTTTTCAACAAGGTATGTGAAATCCGGAATGACCAGGTCTATACCCAGCATTTCATCTTCCGGGAATATTATGCCGCAGTCTACAACCACGATATCCCCGCCGTACTCAAACACTGTTATGTTCTTGCCGATTTCCTGTATCCCTCCAAGGGGGATCACTTTCAGCTTCTTTTTTTCAGACACGCTCTTCTCCTATTGAATGAAGTTGTAAAGGAGGGGAAGCTCAACATTTTCAACCATCAACTCATATTTCCCTTCAGTATCCGTAAGATACATTGTACCCCTTTTTTTCACAAAATCGAAATCGGTTAAAAACGCCAGTTTATCTTCTCCGAACTCCCATACATAATGCGCTTTTTCAGCAATAAGCTGATTATCGGCACTTCCTCCGAGCTCCCTTATGAATACATTGCCCATGGAAAGCCCCGCCTCAGTGAAGAAATACATTTTCTCGTCGTCATTCAAAAAGCCGATTGATTCAAGCCCCATTTTTCCGATATGCACCTTTTCATTGGAATCCCCGATTATGAAGAAATCATCATCCAGTGTATATGCGACATATTTACCGCTTGCCGCGGAATAGATATCCCTTACCATTTCATCAAACTTGTATATGTCCACTATGTCGTTGTCGGCAAGCTTGACCTTGGTCATCCGGCCGCCTTCTTCTTCGATATAATAATCCAACCCATATATGGTTTTAACATCGTTGCTGTATTGTATGTTGGAAACATCAGTTGCGTTAAGGACGACTTTCTCACCCTCATCCGTCATCAGGCAAAGATCCGCCACGTTTATGATATCGTCATAGTTCTTCAGATACAGGTTTGTGTTTATGAATTCCGAATTTACTATCTTTGAAACATCCACATGCCCCAAAGCCCATACATCTTCGGCGATTTTTTCTTTCTGCATGGTGTCCAGGTTTATTCTAGACATGACACCCGTTATCTCATCATATGAATAATCCTCGACCATTATCGCCTGTTCGAACCCGTCATCGGCATAAATCTGGAGCACCCTTTCCCCGAGCAATGTGTTCTCCCCTTCCGAATAAAGGTACATGTCAACCATCTCGCCGTATTTAAGCCTCTTCCCGTATATTATTTTTGAAGCGTCATGGTTGACCAACGGCCAGTTCAGCTTGTATGTGCCCATCGGCACAAAGTTACCGTAAAAGAACATGTGGTCGTCGATAAAGACGGTTTCTCCGTCATGGTCCATGAAAAGGGAGGATGTATCCGTTGCGGCATCGTAGAATTTTGTATAAATTATGCTTTTTCCGTCACCGGAAATGTTGACCCAGTTGGGCTGTACGCCTTCTTCCACAAGTTTTTTACCCTCTTTTATGCTGTAGCTGTACAAGTCATGCCGCACATCCGCATAGCCGCTTCCGCCTTCAACTCCGTAAAGGGTCTTTATAAAAGCTATCCTGCTGCTGTCTGACGACGCGGCGAAATAAATTCCCGTATCCTCTTCGATAAGTCTTTTCCTGCCGTCGTGATATACGCAGAAATCACCAGTCATTTCACCTTCATCCGTGAAATCGATATTTTCAAAGAAATACATGTATTCGCCGTCGGGGCTGATAAGGACGGCGTCAAGCGCGTCGTCCTGTTTCCTGGAATCGGGCTCCATGAACATGTTCGCGCTAACCAGCACCTCGTCCCGGCCCTGTTCCTTGATATACAGATTGTTGCCTGTTATGTAATAAAAAGGCATGCCGTATTCGACTTCTCCTTTATAGGTGGTCTCCCGGTCGGACATAAGCACGATTATCGCAATCATGACAATTATGAATATGCCGATGAAAAACCATGATTTAGAGAGGAATTCCTTAAAGTCAAATTTTTCCGCTTTTTCATTCATAGTGTACAAACTCCTTGATTTTTATTTTATGCAAACCGGTTCATCGGATTCTGCCTGTGGCATTCCTCGATCACCTTTATCTGCCGTTCAACCTGTTCGGCTGTCACGGCAAGCTCTCCGTTTTGTGTGATGTGCTTATATAGCATATCGTAAAACTTTCCCGTCATATCGGCGAAAGTGCCGTATTTTTCAGTGTTCAACTCGACTGTGTGCTCATACCATTTCAAATCTTCAAAACAATAGGCCGGATCGCCGTCTTCGTTTTCCAAGGGCTGTTTTATAAGTTCCTGCCCGGCTGCTTCCTCCGGTTTGAAGTATTTATAGGTTATTTTATCTGCGGTCGCCGTAAGCCCGCCGTTTTCAGCCTGTATGTTGTACATGAAGGGGTTGTAGGGTTTGCAGGAGGATATTTCAATGTCTATCACCGGCTTCCCTTCGCCTGACAGGAGGACCTTCACATAATCCTCGGCATCGCCGAAGGTGTTCACCCTGTCCATGAAACATGTGACTTCAGGCATACCTTCGCCGAAAAGGCAAAGCGCCTGATCCATGGGATGCGGTCCCGTGTTAAGCAGGTTGCCCCCGTTGTAATCCTGAACTGTCTGCCAGTCCCATCTTCTTGCGAACCCGCTGAAGGAGATGCTTATCTGAATTATTCTTCCGAGCATTCCCGATTCGACTATTTTGCTTATTTCCGTGAAATAGGAGGCGAAACGGGACTGTTGGAAAACGTAGAAGCCGACATTGTTTTTCTTCGCTGTTTCAATGAGCATCCCGACTTCCCCGGCTTTTCTCGCAACCGGTTTTTCGGAAAGGACGTTGAACCCGTTCTCTAGCAGATTCTTTGTAATTTCCACGTGCATATGGCTGTAGGACGCATTCACTACAAGGTCTATATCGTCCCTTTTAAGAATATCCCTGTAATCGGTATATGTGTCTATGTTTTCACCGTATCTGGACGGGACCATGTCGAGCCTGTCCTGTATGGTGTCCACGATGGCTGCTATCTCGAACCTGTCCCGGTCTTTTATAAACGCGGCGCCGTGTATTTTCCATCCGCTTCTTCCCTGACCGATTATGGCTACTCTGAGTTTTTTCATTTCAAGACCTCGCTTTATCAAAAATCTCTAACTAATATATAATAACATGACTAAAATATCAACAAACACGGACAGCTTGTATCTTCTGTCCGACTATCACCGTCCAAGTATAAAATATCCAAAACGGATTTTAGCGCGCAATGCGAATAATTAATAAAATATTAACAGTTTCTCCCTTTTTCTTTCACAAGACGGTCATTCCCGGCTCAACCGTTCAATTCAAGGGATCCCGTGAGCATGTTTACATCGTTTATCCCCCTGTCGCTTAGGAACGATTTTATGCCGTCCGCTATATCGACACACGCAGAAGGGTTGTTGAAATTCCACGTGCCCACCATTACGGCCCGGGCTCCGGCTATTATGAACTGCATGGCGTCCTCATAACAGGTTATGCCCCCCATGCCTATTATGGGTATTGAAACGGCCTCATGGACTTCATGGACCATTCTTACCGCAACCGGCCGTACAGCAGGCCCGGAAAGCCCCCCGGTGTTGTTGTAAAGCAGCGGCCTTCTTGTATTTACATCTATCACCATGCCAGTAATAGTATTGATCAGGGATACTGCGTCGGCTCCGGCTGCTTCAGCCGCCCTTGCTATTGCGCCTATGTCCGCAACATTCGGGGTCAGCTTTACGATGACAGGTTTTTTTGTATTTCTTTTAACAGCCTCGGTGACCTCTTGTGTCCCGTATTCCGTCGCCCCGAAGGATGCACATCCTTTTTTTACATTTGGACAGGATATGTTGACTTCGACCATGTCTATGTCGGAATCATCCAGTATTCCAGCCATTTCAGCATAATCCTCAAGGGTGTCTCCGGCTATGTTTGCTATTATTTTAAGGGAAAACCGCCTTAAAAAAGGTATTTCATCTTTAACGAACCCATGAACCCCCGGATTTTGAAGGCCTACGCTGTTTAAAATGCCCGAAGGGGTTTCGGCGATCCGCGGGGTTCTGTTCCCCTGCCTGGGTTTAAGGGTGAGTCCCTTTACCGATATTCCGCCAATTTTATTCAAGTCGGCATAATTGGCGTACTCCCTTCCGAAACCGTACGTCCCGCTTGCCGCGATAACCGGATTTGAAAATCTCACCCCACCTATCTCCACACTTGTATTTACATCCATTCAGCACTCCTCCGGGAAGATTTGGTCCCCGTCAAAAACCGGGCCGTCCTTGCACACGGTCTTTTTGACAATTCCGTCTTCATCCTTTATCTCGCATGAGCATACAAGGCATGCCCCTATGCCGCATCCCATCCTTTCCTCAAGGGAAACCCGGCACTTACCGCCTCTTTCCCTCACAAGACCGACTACCTTTCTTGACATCGCCTCCGGGCCGCAGACATAAACCATGTCATATTCGTCAGGGTTGTATTCCCTTTCGAACAGATCGGTCACATAGCCGCAGTATCCCAGTGATCCGTCGTCCGTGGCTGTCATCAGCCTGCATCCGGGCATTGTGAACCTTTCTCCGACCGCCGCTTTTTCACCGCAAAGACAGCCCATGAAAACATCCTTTATTTTTGCAGGATGGGTTTTTGCAAGGAAATACAGTGGATAAATCCCTATGCCCCCTCCCACAATAGCGATTTTTTCATAGTTCTCATCTATGCCGAATCCGTTGCCCAAAGGTCCCATGACATCAAGGACATCCCCTTTTTTACATTCCGAAAAGAGCCTGGTGCCTTTTCCGCGGACCTCGAAGGCTATATCGAAAGTGCCCTCGGATGGATTTGCGTCCATTATGGAAAATGGCCTTCGCAAAATCAAGCTGTTGTCCCCCGGAGGCAGGATGCTCACGAACTCCCCGGGCGCAGCCTCCGTGGCGATTTTCTTGTTCTGCAGTTTCATAATATGGTTGTCTTCGCATATTTTTTCCATTGAGACAACTGTTGAATTCCCTTTCATATTCCTTTTCCCTTCAGAAGATTCAATTCCACGACCTCCAGGTCCCGTATCTTCAACCCTTTTTCAAGACAATTCACAAAGGCGGCCGCCGTATCGAGGGATGTCAGGCAGGGTATCGAGGTTTCAACCGCCTTTCTCCGGATTTTAAACCCGTCCCTTTCGGGTTTTCTGCCTTTTGTAGGTGTGTTTATAACAACACACAGCGTGTCCGATTCCATAAGGTCCAATACGTTCCGGCCTCCTTCGCCGATCTTTCTTACGACATTTGTCGCCACGCCGTGTTTGTTCAGCATTGCAGCGGTCTTTGCCGTGCCGTAAAGCGTATATCCGAGCTTTTCAAGCTTTTCGGCTATGGGAAGCAGCTCCAGCTGATCCGTATGCTTAACCGTCAACAGAACATTTTTTCTGTTTTCGGGCATAACCATTCCGGAAGCCACAAGCCCCTTGAAAATCGCCATGTTCAAATCTTTGGATATCCCCAGTACCTCGCCCGTGGATTTCATTTCAGGCCCCAGGCTGGCATCCACGTCGTGAAGCTTGTCGAATGAGAACACGGGCACCTTCACCGCATAATAACCGCCTTTCGGATAGAGGCCTGTACCATATCCGAAATCCGACAGCTTGCCGCCCATTGCCGCATATGTGGCTATTTTTATAACCGGTATGCCCGTCACCTTGCTTATGTAGGGCACCGTGCGGCTTGACCTGGGGTTGACCTCTATAACATACACCCTGTCGTTGTGTATGACATATTGTATGTTCACAACCCCCTTGATTTTAAGCGCGAGGGCGAGCCGCCCGGTATAATCCACCAGGGTGTCCTGCAGGGCCCCGTCAAGTGTTATGGGAGGGTAAATGGAAATACTGTCTCCCGAATGGACACCGGCTCTTTCCAGATGCTCCATTATTCCCGGGATGAGGATGTCCTTTCCGTCGCATATGGCGTCGACTTCTATTTCCCTTCCCATCATGTATTTGTCGACAAGTATCGGGTGCTCCTGCTCCTCCATGTTTATGATTTTCATGAATTCTTCGACATCCTTGTCGTCATAGGCGATTTCCATGCCTTTTCCGCCCAGCACATATGAGGGCCGCACCAGCACCGGATAGATTAGTTCCTGTCCGGCGCGGACGGCTTCTTCCGTCGAATAGACGGTTCTTGCCTCC
>CAZWVS010000113.1:0-6939 GCA_964636935.1 uncultured Clostridiaceae bacterium | reverse complement strand
AAAGCAAAAAATTAAGCATTAGATTTCTTCTTATTAAGCGATGATGCCCCCTCGTCATATAGAATCAACAGTATCAACATGAATAACTGTGCCATGCTGATCAATATTAGGAAACACCGATCAATTAAGGGCTTTATATATAGCTTTCCTATTTTGGGTACAATCACTAAAAACAGGCCATTGTAAGCAAGTGTCGAATCTTCGGTTTTGAACTTACATAAAAATATGAGCGTTGAACCGCAGATTTCGTGGAAATTTAAAATTCTTTTTGATAGAATGGTTGATGATTTTATAGGGTTTCCCCATATCCGCGGATAGTTTTGTCATTTGAAGGGATATTCCGGGAACAGGATGAAAGGCCGGTATATATTTTGAACGATTATTATCTAAAACACATGGAAAACCTCAACAACCCCGACATGAAAACCAGGCTTTACAGTTTGGAAGCCCTTAAAAAGGGGGTTGACGAAGAAAAAATAAAAAAACCGGATAGAACCGACGACGTCAACAATCACATACACACCAATTACTCATTCTCCCCATATTCACCAACAAAAGCGCTCTGGATGGCATACATGAACGGACTTTCCACAGCGGGCATAATGGACCATGACACAGTAGCCGGCTGCGATGAATTCTCAAAAGCGGGTAAAATCCTCGGGATGGCCACCACCGTGGGAATGGAAATAAGGGTTGACATGGACAAAACGCCTCTAAGGGGAAGGCGCATCAACAACCCGGATCAGAATTCGGTCGTATACATGGCTTTCCACGGCATACCCCATACAAGGATCAAAGCTATACAGGACTGGGTGCGTCCTTATGCAAAGGCCAGGAACAGAAGGAACGCGGCGATGGTTGAAAAGGTGAATGACGCATTGGATCCCCACGGCATTTCAATCGATTTTAAAAAGGACGTGGCCCCGCTTTCAATGTGGTCGGACGGGGGAAGCATAACTGAAAGGCATATCTCCTTCGCACTTGCCAAAAAAATGACACAGGTTTTCGGAAAGGGTGAAAAACTTGTGCATTTCTATAAAAACACGCTAAAACTCCCCTTGAGGTCCAATTACGAGGAGTATCTGCTGGATGTGAAAAACCCCGTATATGAATACGACCTCCTAAGCGCAATAAAAAGCGACATGATAGATATGTTCTACATGCCTGCTACGGACGAATGCCCCGATGTTCACGAAGCCCTTGAAGTGGCCGGTAACAACGGATGCATATCCGCCTATGCGTATCTCGGTGACGTGGGGAATTCCGTCACAGGCGATAAGAAACCCCAGAAATTCGAGGACGATTATCTGGATGAACTGTTCAAGACGATAAAAAACCTGGGTTTCAGGGCGGTCACATACATGCCGTCGAGAAACACCCTCGAACAGCTCGACAGGGTGCGGATCCTGTGTCAAAAGCACGGATTGTTTCAAATAAGCGGAGAGGATATCAACTCCCCCAGGCAGGATTTCATATGCAAAGCCATGAGAAACGATGTTTTTTCAAATCTCATTGAATCCACATGGGCTTTGATAGGACATGAGAAACTCGCCACGGACGACATAAGGAACGGCATGTTCGGAGACTGGGCCGTCGACAGGCTTCCCGAACTGGATCAACGCATCATGGAATACATGAAAGCGGGAAAAGACCTGGCTGAATAAGCAAGCATATGAACGATATGGAGAACAATATGAAATACGATGATGTCAAGAAGGCTTTTGAGAATCCGGAGGCAATGGAAAGGTCCGCGCCCTTTTGGTCATGGAACGCCAAACTGGAGCCGGATGAGCTTCGGCGGCAGATCAGGGAGATGGCCGACAAGGGAATGGGCGGATTCTTCATGCATTCGAGGATAGGCCTGGAAACCGAATATCTGGGCGACGAGTGGATGGAAGCGGTTTCGGCATGTGTGGATGAAGCGAAAAAAGAAGGTGTTCTCGCCTGGCTGTATGACGAGGACAAGTGGCCTTCCGGGGGAGCCGGAGGACTGGTTGCCCGGGGCGTCAAGGAAAACGGCGCAAAAGGCATCACGGTTGTTGAAACTGATGAAAAAGACATAGAAGGGGAAATACTGCACACCTATGCCGCTGTCGTAAATGACGGCGCATGCTTATCCTACAGACTGTTGGAAAACGGCGAAACCAAAAACGCAGACGAGACATACATGCATGTCAGGCTGGATTATCTTCCACCCACCCCCTGGTACAACGACACGCCTCCCGTCGACAACATGAACGGGAAAACCGTGTCCAGGTTCATAGAAACGACCTATGAAAGGTATAGGGAGGAATTTGAAGAAGAGTTCGGGAAGACTATCCCCGGCATTTTCACAGACGAACCGAATGTCGCCTCCTCCATAAGCGATTATGGGGATGGAATGGCCCATCTGGCATATACCGAAGAGTTCCCGGAATTCTTTAAAAGCAACAGGGGATATGAATATTCGAAAATAATACCTGCGCTGTTTTACGAATGTGAAAACAGCCGTGAGGCGAGACATGACTATTTCAGGACATTCTCCGAGCTGTTTACAAAGAATTTCTCAAAACAGATATATGAATGGTGCGAAAAGAACAACCTGGCTTTCACCGGCCACTGGCTGGCGGAAGACCGCATGGGCAGCCATATAGCCCTGACCGGGTCGATTCTTCCCAACTACTATTACCAGCACATCCCCGGAATAGACATGCTTAGGGAGCAGACATCCGAGTTCATGACAATAAAGGGATGTTCCTCCGTCGCCAACCAGACAGGAAGGAAAAGGATGCTTTCCGAGACATATGGGGTTTCGGGATGGCAGTTCTCCTTCGAGGGACAGAAATGGGTGGGGGACTACCAATACGTGCAGGGGATAAACATCAGATGCCAGCACCTGGCATGGTATTCCATGAAAGGCGGGGGCAAACGCGATTATCCGCCCGTTTTCAACTATCAGACACCCTGGTGGGAGTACAACAACGTTGTAGAGGACTATTTCGCCAGGATAGGCGCGCTTACAGCAAAAGGAGAACCTGTCGCAGACACTTTGATGATACATCCCGTGTCAACCGCATGGATGGATGCGAAAATAGCGGTAAGCGACAACAGGCTTGAAAACATGCAAAAGGAGATAGACGAGCTGGGATTCAGGCTTAACGGCTATACGAGGGATATGATGTCCAACCATATCGATTTCGACTACGGGGATGAAACCATAATGGCCATGGAAGGCCGGGTGTCCGACGGTGGGCTCGAAGTGGGCAAAATGACATACTCCAAGGTGCTTATACCGCCATTTGTAAAAAGCCTTTTCAAAAGCACGGTGGACCTTCTTGTGGAATTCATGGACAACGGCGGCAAGGTGGTATGCGAAGGATCCGTTCCCGGTTACACCGAAGGAAGAAAAGGCGGAAGCGTGAAAGAATTGACCTCCCATGCCAATTTCATACGGACTTCAGGCATCAGTGAAACTGCTGAAATGCTTGAAAGACGTATATCAGTGGAATTGTCAAACGGGTCCCAGGCGGGCGATGTGTTCACTTTGACCAGGGACATGGGCGACGCATACATGTATTTTTTAATTAACAACGACCGGGAATCGGCTGTGAAAGCCCATGTGACCCTTTCTGAAAAGGGTTCGGTCGAAAAATGGGATCCCCTCACCGGCAATATCGGAAGAACGGAATATGCTTACGGTGAAAAGGGAACATATTTCACTGTCGAAATGGGCCCTGCGGAATCGGCTATATACATGCAAAAGAAAAACGACATGTCGGACCCGCCCGGAATGAAGGAACAGGGCGAATACAGGTTCCTGGCCGGTCTGGGGATGAGCTGCGAATTCGAAAGGACCCATGAAAACGTGCTTGTGCTCGACATGTGCAGGTTCAACTATGACGGGCGGGGCTGGAGCGGAGAGGACGAGATATGGCGTCACCAGATGAGGCTCAGGAAACAGCTGGGGATGCAGGAGAACCATGTCAACAGGGAACCGCAAAGATACCTGTGGGCCCATAAACCCCATGAAAACGACGGCAAAAAGCTTCGCATCGCCTTCGATTTCACGGTTGAAGAGGTTCCGGAAAAAACGGAACTCGTTATAGAGGAAGCTTCGAATTTCGATATCTATATAAACGGCGAAAAGGTTGATGAGCAGCCAGAAGGCTGGTTTGTGGACCGATGCATGGGAAGGCTACGGATGCCGAAGCTTAAAACGGGATTGAACCATATAGAGCTGGAGCTTGCATATATGTCGGGCACGGAGCTGGAAAACATATATCTCATAGGGGATTTCGGGGTAAGTCCCGAAAGGATTGTAGTATCCGAGCCCGGGAGGCTGAGGATAGGCGACTGGGGGCTTCAAGGCTACTTTTTCTACCATGCCGGAATAAGATACAGGTTCCCCTTCGAGTACAGTGGGGAAATGGGGAAAGACCTTATTCTGGACCTTGGAAGATACAGCGATGTGGTGACGGTTGTCAGAATCAACGGAAAAGAGAAAATAGTGCCCTGGAAAGCTTTGAGCAAGGTGCAGATAGGCGACATGCTCGAAAAAGGCGGAAACATTATCGAAATCGAGGTCATGGGGGCGCCGCGCAACATGTTCGGCCCGCTTCATCTGGCCGACACCCGGGAAAAATGGCGGGGCAGCTTCATCCCGAAGGACGGTTCTACACTCGGGAATATGTTACATACCCCTGGGGATTGATGGAACAGGTGTGCATTTATTCGAGATAACCTGTAAAATATAATTATCAGGCAAACGGGAGGAAAAGAATGATCAAGGTATTGGGATTTGACTACGGCGCAAGCAGCGGCAGGGCCATGCTGGGGATTTTCGACGGCGAGAAAATAACACTGGAAGAGGTTCACCGTTTCCCCAACGACCCGGTCAATGTGAACGGCACACTGTATTGGGACATATTGAGGCTTTTCCATGAACTGAAAACCGGTATCATCGAATGCAGAAAAAAAGGCCACAGTGACATCTCGAGCATCGCGATAGACACATGGGGCGTGGATTTCGGATTGCTGGACAAGGACGGAAGACTCCTTGAAAACCCGGTTCACTACAGGGACAAGCGTACGGACGGCATGATTGAAAAGGCGTTTGACGTTGTTCCAAGAGAAGAGATTTACAAACGTACGGGAATCCAGTTCATGCAGTTCAACACCATCTATCAGCTTTTTTCAATAGCAAGGGAAAGGCCGGACCTGTTGAAACGGGCTGACAAGATGCTTTTCACCCCCGACCTTCTAAATTATTTTTTAACCGGGGCCCAATACAGCGAATACAGCATAGCGAGCACGGCACAGATGCTGGATATAGAAACGGGCGACTGGGATCGGGAGCTTTTGGAAAAACTGGGAATATCCGACAATATCCTTGCGAAAGTGATCGACGGCGGAACCGTCGTGGGAAATCTAAAAAAGGAAATATGCGACGAAGTCGGCATAGGCACCGTTCCCGTTATAGCGGTGGCTTCGCACGACACGGGAAGCGCCGTCATGAGCGCTCCTGCGAAAACCGACAATTTCGCATTCCTAAGCAGCGGCACATGGTCGCTTTTGGGAACGGAACTTAAAAAGCCGATTGTAAACGAAAAGGCGGCCGAACTGGACTACTCCAACGAGGGCGGTTTCAACAGGACCATAAGATTTTTGAAAAACATCATGGGGTTGTGGATATACCAGGACTGCCGCAGGCAGTGGAACAGGGAAGGAAAGGCGATGAGCTTCGATGAGCTTGAATTCGGAGCCCGGAAAGCCGAACCTTTCAGAAGCTTCATAGATCCGGACAACGACATGTTCTATCATCCCGGGGGAATGCCAGACAAGGTGAGGGAATTCTGCAGGATGACCGGCCAGCCGGTGCCCGAAGACAAGCCGCAGATGGTAAGATGCATAATGGAAAGCCTTGCAATGAAATACAGGTATGTATATGAAGGGCTCGAAGAGGTGACGGGCAGGAAAATACCCGATCTGCACATAGTGGGAGGCGGATGCAAAAACGTGATGATTTCACAATTCACGGCAAATGCGCTAGGACGCACAATCACCACAGGCCCCATCGAAGCCACGGCCACGGGAAACGTACTGGCCCAATTGATAGCCCTTGGACATATAAAGGATATGGAGCAGGGAAGGGAAGTTGTAAGGAAGTCTTTTGAAATAAAGCAATGGCATCCGCAGGATACGGATAAGTGGGACGAACAATATGAATATTATGTAAACAACATAGTTGGAAGGGAGTAGGAGATGAGCAAAGAATATGAAATACTCGAAGAAAAGATAAGGGCGAAGGGAATCGACCCGGAATGGGTTAAAAAAAGCGTCAGGGAGCTTGAAGTCGAGACACCATCATGGGGTTACGGCGATTCGGGCACGAGGTTCAAGGTGTTCAAAAAAATCGGGATGCCCAGGAACCTCTACGAAAAACTCGACGACGCAGCCATGGTTCACAAATACACGGGCGTGTGTCCGAGTGTTGCGGTTCACATACCGTGGGACAAGGTGGATGATTACGCCGACGCGGGCAATTACGCAAAACAGAAAGGCCTTAGGATAGGAGCGGTGAACCCCAACCTTTTCCAGGACGACGAATATATGCTGGGAAGCGTGTGCAACGCGGACCCGGCGATAAGGGAGAAAGCCACAGCGCACATGATCGAATGTGTGGACATAGCGAGAAAATTCAATTCAAAGGCGCTTAGCCTGTGGTTCGCCGACGGCACCAACTATCCCGGACAGGGAAGCTTCAGGCAGAGGAAACGCTGGATGGCCCAAAGCCTGCAGGCGCTTGCCAAAGAGATGGACGACGATATGAAGATGCTCATCGAATACAAGGCGTTCGAACCCGCCTTCTATCACACTGACATAAACGACTGGGGAATGTCCCTGCTTTTTGCAAACAAGGTCGGTGAAAAGGGCACGGTCCTGGTAGACCTTGGACATCAC
>CAZWVS010000112.1:0-6940 GCA_964636935.1 uncultured Clostridiaceae bacterium | reverse complement strand
TTGTCAGTATTTTAACCATATATAAATCCCCTTTATTGCTTACATCCGTTCACTAATGAAATCTAGTAACCACTCCTTTTCCCCGGGGACCTTTTCGCTTAGCCTGGCTGCTGCTATGGGAAGAAGCCATTCATCAATATCCTCAAAACAGACATTTGAAATCTTCATGTATTCTTTTATATATGCTTTATATATCACTTTTCTGAATATTTTTAATAATTTTTTCTGCACTAGGGATAAATCAGGGGGTATAGAAGGAAAATTTATCATCAAGCAAGTTCTGGCGACATCGCTTAACGGGTAGCCAATATATGCATTATTCCAGTCGATTACCACAGGCTTATCATCTGTAACTATAATGTTATCCGGATGAAAATCACCATGACATATACTATTCCCATCAGGCAGGTTATTCATGTAATCAATAATCAATGTGGCCTTATCCCCTAGAATTACCTTGGCGTCCTTAACAGCGCTTTCAAACCGGTCTTTTTGCTTGGGAAGGTCACTTGCCGTTTTAGAATGAATGCCTGCCTGAATTTTAGCCATTAATCGTGCATTATATATAATGCCCGATGGCTGTTTAAATAACAATTTGAGCATGGACTCACCATAAACCCTCTCATATAGGATACCTTTTCGATCGAACTCTTCGATAATGTCATGAACAAAAGGCGCGGACACTCCGGCTCCATATACCGCTTTTCCTATCTCTGCTTCATAACTAATATGCTCCTGTGGAATCCAATCATAAAACAATTTAAGCACTTTGTCCTTCTGCCACTCAAATACTTCAGCTGTCCTGCCCTTTGCAATTAACACTCCCTTATGCATTTCCCCTCCTGTCTCAGATATGGCGCCTTCCGCCTCTCCTACATCCCCACACCTATATTAAAACGATAATTGCTCATATGAACATGATCCTATGTTTTTCACTCTTTTTGTATCCACATGGCATTGCTATTATCCTTGAAACCGCATTTTTCGTAAAAATCCCAGTTCCCTTCAGTGTATTTGAGAAAAATATGTGTTCCATATTGCAGATATTATCCATAATCGGTCTTCTATAGATAAGTTCGGGGTTCTTTTCTCACTTTGCCTTTAATCCTCAAAACTGCTGATACCAGGAGCTTCTTTTTATACACTATCTTTCTTGCTTTTTCGGGACATATCTTCACACAACGGAAACACCTGATGCACTTGTCATTTTCCACTTCCAACGATTCTTCATTGATTGCCGATACGGGACATAGTTTTACGCATATGCCGCAATGATTGCATGAATCCGGATCGGCAACCCGTATCCGGGCAAAAAACCGGGCACTGTTGGAAGGTAAAATCCTCGCCATCAATGTCAATTTGCCTTTGGGGATTTCAACAGCTGTCTGCTCTGTTGCTTTGAGTTTGTCGAGTTTTTCGGCTATCTGCCGTCCGAAATGTGCGGCTTTATCCAGGTCACCGGGGTCGGGGCGTCCTTTTGCCACAGGGACTTTTTTTGTTGAAAAAGAATGCTCGCCGATGAACGACCCGGCCGCAGCTACCTTGGAACCCGATTTTTCCATGAGTGTTTTTAGTTCGTTTAAAGAAAAACCCTCTCCGACATTTCCGTATACAGCAACAAGAACAACCGGTTTATCTTTCATATCCAAATCGCTTAAAAACGTATATACGACTTTTGGCATCCTTTCTTCGTAGACCGGAACGCCAATTATCATTATGTCTTCATCATTGACCGACACCCGGGAGTTGCGTATGTCGGGAGATGTGATATCAATGCGCCTTGGACTTTCCAGCCCTATTCCATCTGCAATTTCATGTACAATTTTTCTTGTTGTACCTGTCGGTGAGAAATATATCAATGCCGCCGATTTTATTTCCATGTACTTGTAACCCCGTAATTTTTTATACTTGAAAATCCATATTTATTTCCTATATAGGATATGCCAAATATCATTCCCGGTAAACCCGCATTTCCTATATAGGAGCTCGGGTTTATCACGATTGCTTCTTTGCCCGGATACGGTTGCAAACCTGGCTGTCCCCTTCATCCTGCAAAGCAGCCCGTTTACGATCGCCTGACCGATTTTCCTCCCCCGGTATTGCGGCAAGACCTGTATCCATTCCAGTATCCCTTCCTTCATCTCCTTGTCATAATCGGCAATACCGCACCCTGCAACCCTGCCGCTTTCGTTTTCAATCGCCAAAATCCACAAATCTTCATGATAAGCCTTTGTTTTTTTGTATCCCGTCATTTGCTCCTTGCTGACACTTAAATCAACATAACTGTTATTGATGACTTCGACAATTGCAGATATGTCGGATGGTTTCGCTGTTTCTATTCTTATGCCTTCCAGGTTTGTACTATCTATGTTTTTTAGTGGATGATATAGGCGAAAATATTCAACATCATCATATTCCGACAAATAAGCCGGGTCGAATTCACTGTCATGAATGACTTTCATGTTTTCCGGAATGGCGATCGACTTCGATTTCCAATACGGGATGGATAGCATCCCACATGGATCCTTTATATATTCTTCTTTACTGACCATTGTTTCAATCCTTTTCCCTGTACTTTATATGATATCGTGTAGCCGGTCTTTAGCAGTTTTTGAGAAAGCCTCGAATATCTCCTGCCTGAAAAGGTTGACCAGCCTTTTATATTCTTTAGGAGCATTCCTGAATAGGTCCGTCAACATTTCTATTGTCATATGGTTATGAAAAAGTTTCAATGGAGTGATTTTAGCCAACTCCTGGCCGACAGTCATTTTACCGGCTGTGTGGGGTCCGAATATTATAACCAGTTCCATTTGCCACCTCCGATAATTTTAAGCTTATACTGTTTACCATATTATCCTGAACGGAATATCAGGCGTCTTACTTATATGCCTTGACAATCATACCTTTGGGAACGACATATCCCTTTAAAGGGACCTTGAAACCTTTGTAATGAACAACGGCCATATCGACAAATCCGGACTCAGTTAATAGGTTTTGCATTTCATCGGTACTATACAGGGTCAGGTCCATTTTTTTCACATCCTTGGCATGGTCCAGTCCGTCATCCTTGTTATATGCCATTTCGATTACAACCCTCCCACCCGGGATCAGCACCCTGTGTATTTCCTTAAGGGCAGCAATTGGGTCCGTCCAGAAGAAAAATGTTTCAATCGCGACAACTACGGAAAATTCATTGTCTTCCCATGGCAAAGATACAACGTCGCCTTGCCTGAATTCGGCTTTGCCCGATTGGACAAGCTCCTTATTGATATCGCTCGCCAGTTCAACCATGTCTTTTGAATAATCCAGCCCGGAGATTTTTGAAACATTGGTAACATATTTTTTTATAAAATACCCGGATCCGAATCCTATTTCAAGATATTTATCATCTCGTTTAAGACATAGTGCCTTTGAAGTGTTTTTATAGAAATCCCTGTGGCCCCACGCCATGCCTTTTGCCAATATCCTGCCCCAAAAACCTATTGGCTTTGTATATTGCGACATATTGCACTTCCCTCCTTACTTAGGGCTTGTTGGTTAACTTTAAAAAACCTGGATACAATTCTTATTGCTTTTTCAATGGGCTCATTTACAGGCCAAGCTCCTTTGCTTTGAATGACCCAGTCCGCCAATATATAGGGACATGTAGTGAAACCCTTTATATGTCGCATGTTTTCAGGTATTGCTTCAATCAGAAGGGATTATCCTCCTTTTCACCCTTGCTAACACAGTCATATATATATTTTCTGTTCCTCTGGCTTATGAGCGCCTTGTTTGACACTTCATTGGGATCAAATTTATCAAGTATACGCCCTTTGAGCCTTGAAACGATATGTGACAATTCTGGGTCTCCGATGCGGTTATGCATCTCCTCAGGATCCTTAGACAAGTCATATATCAGTTCCTCGTAACCGTGCACATATATATACTTGTATTTGCCTTCCCTTACCATGAAGCAGGGTGCATGGACACCTTCGCCGTGATATTCACAGAATACGGGTCTGTCAGGTATGCAGCCTTTGCCGATGAGGGCTTCATGCAATGAAATACCGGGAAGATCGGAAGGCGCCTTCCCTTCCGCCATATCTGCCAAAGTCGGGAAAAGGTCAAGGAGGGAAACAGGTTCCAATATACGCTTTCCGTCACAAAAACTTCCGGGGAATGAGAATATGAGGGGCACTTTCGCGGACCTGTCATAAAAAGATCTTTTCTGAACCATTCCCCTGTGTCCCATCATGTCACCATGGTCGCTTGCAAATATGAGGACGGTATTATCGAGAATGCCGTTTTCTTCAAGGACTCTTACCAGTTCCCCTGCATGCATATCCACGTCATATATCATGGCGAGATATGTTTCATACAGCCACCTTAAGTTTTCTTGCTTCATGAAATATTCCCTGAGTTCGGGTACCCCGTGAAAATCATTGAGCCATCTTTCCATCACACCATAATCAAGGTCTTCAGGCATCTCTGGAAGTTCATAATCCGAGTCTACGAACCTTTCCCTTACTTCCTTTGGTGCATAGAACGGATTGTGGGGATGGTGGTAGGAGACACAGCAGAAGAAGGGTTCACTTTCACCGTCCTTGTCTTTTAGATACTTAACCGCTTGTTCATGTATCCTCATATCCTTGTCGTGATGATGCCTGTAATCATCCCATCTGCTATCATCTACATAACTTGGAGCCATCCAGTCCTGTCCAACCGGATTCATTCCGGAGGGTTGATTCCAGTCATATGCTATGCAGTATACATCGGGGTCATACCCCTTTGTGTAGTCCTCATCCAACGCAAGGCGGTGGTCAAATCCATGATACTGGTCATATCCCACGATATGCATTTTGCCGACAATAGTTGTTTCATATCCCTGCTTTTTAAGCATGTGTGCAAATGTAGGCCATTCCGATGAGAACTCGCTTGCGTTGTCGAATGCACATATGTCCGAGACATATCTTCCCGTCAGCATTGATGCCCTCGAGGGTGCACAAAGGGGTGAACTGCAGTATGCATTTTCAAACACCACTCCCCCTTTTGCAATCTTATCAAGATTAGGTGTGCATCCGGTCGTGCTATCGTAGCAACCCATGTAATGTGGTGACAATGAATCTGACATTATATAAAGTATGTTCGCTTTGGTTTTCATTTGTATACCCCCGTTTTTCATATACCAAATGATATGCCTCTTTGACTGTAACCGTCAAATCTCCTGTTTCAATCCCCTCATCGGGATTAAAGAAAGATGGCTCACTATCAAATGTCATGCCAGGCGCTCTATCGTTCGAGGCCGTTAAGAACTGTTTAGTAATTAAAAAATACTATTCTGAATCTTCCAACGCTATCTGTATATTTCAAATCGCTGGAAACCATTGCCCTGTTCACCTCATCAAATGTTATATCCTTTTTATCGCTGATTACCAGCATCTGATATTCATTCTTTGGTATCCCCCACATTCCTTTCAAGACAGACAAATGCTTGTAAGGTTCTTTAACAAATGTCTCTTCATCCTGATAAAAAAGACTATATCCGTCGCTGTCATAAATCAAATCCGCGTAAGCGGATCCTTCCCCATCATGGAAATGGGCAATTCTCAGTTTTTTTGAACGGCCGGATCCCGCCTGCCTGATAAAAGCCTGTACGAGATTTCTATTTTCGATTATCCCTATGCCGTCTACAACAACAAATCCCTGCTCTTTGCACTCGTTTATAGTCAGACTATTATCCGCATCTTCAAATCCGATATACATCCCATCCTCGAAATAGTCCACGTTATCAGTCAGGGCGTTGCAACCTGACAATATGAATAATCCTATCATTAGCAAAGCCATTTGTTTCATATCTATTTACCTCTCTTTCTATTTGATTCGATTTAATTATTTCTGCTAAGGTTTTGCACCACTGATGTTTCCCAACCGGATCCACAGAGCTATTCTTTAGCGGCGCTTGGCGTACTGTGATGCAGTGCTTGAGGATGCTGGTTGCCTCCAAAGACAAGAAGCGCAGATGCTGCGGTCTCAAGCAACTGCCCTTCCCCTTTTCTTCACTTAATGTAAACACAGGGCATTTCATAATACATTTATCCATTGTTTGTATGTTTATTTAATACATCTGCAATGAGCTCAATGGAATTTGCAAGACCACTTTCAAGTCGTATTTTTTGACTTAACTGCTTAACATTACTGTTTATTTCCGTATATTTCATTTTTAACGAATTAATTGTGTCCGTTAGTATTCGTTCGTTTAAATCCTTGCACTTAATAGGCGCCGGACCGGCGCCAAGTGCATATATCCTATTTGCCCATTCATATTGATCAAGGACATGTGGAATAACAATAGATGGCACACCCGCCATTAAAACCGCTGCAACAGTACCGAATCCGCCATGATGTATAACACAATATGCATGCTGGAAAAGCCAGCTATGCGGTATGCTGCCAACACTAATCATATTGCCTGGCAATGAGTAATTCTCCAATGTTTTATTAAACCCTTGAACTATTCCCCTCATTCCAGTATTACTTAGCGCCTTTACGAAAATTTCCAATTTGGATACTTCTTCTTTACTTTCAAATGACATGGCCCCGAGACTAATAACAACAGGCGGAGAACCGGCTTTCAAAAAATCCGCAAGTTCTTCATCCGGAAGATAATCGCTATTTTTATCTGAAACCCAATAGCCTGCGACTTTATTCTTTTCTTCCCAAAATTTATCCGGAGGATACACCAACGGACTTATAGGAATAATATTCAAATACGGAGATATTAGATCATAGAATGTGCCGGCTTTCTTTATGCCTAATTTCTTTCTTATCCTGTTATATGGACCAACCATCAACGGATTCATGAAAAGACCAGCTATTTTTTCAGCAATAGTTTTTAGAATGCCCTTTTTCATAAGCGTCTTAGGTATAAAGCTTGGCTGTAAAGTCACACTAACATACG